>NZ_KB891589.1:0-1631 GCF_000373485.1 Dasania marina DSM 21967 | reverse complement strand
TTAAGGCCATCCCAAATCTGCCAAATAAACGGGCGATTTTGGAACAGCTTGCAGTGCTGAACGAAGAACTTATCGCGCAACCAAGCGTCCAGGCTATTGGCGCCAACAGCGGCCAGCAGCTCTGCCTGCACATTAATATTCCAGGCCTCGCCATAGGCGGCTTCTAACATGTGCACCAAGCGATCGGCGGCGGCCGGTTCGCCGCGTACGGCGGGGAGGCAAGCGATGCCATCGTCGTCCATCAGTGCTAGCAGTGGCTCACAGGCGTTTACCCATTGGCGTTGTTCGGGGGCTAGATCCATTTCAGTGTCCAGCTCTGCCGGCCAGCGATAACCGAGCAGGAGTGCCAGGGCGACTTGTAGGACTGTGTCGTCTTTGCGTAGATCACCAATTGCGGTTATTTTATCTTGTTCATGCCATACCACTGAGCCACAGGGGTGGCCGTGGAAGATCCATTGGGTGGGGTCGTTGCTGTAGGGTTGAGGCAGGCCGTTGGGGTATTGCTCTTCAGCGATCTTGCTCCAACGATCTAGATCAAATGGCACTTTTACCAAAGTTGCATTGGTTACTTTTAATGCTTGATCAATTTGGCGAACTGAATCGTTATATTCTGGGGAAGAACAAAAACACCAGATGGCAGCAAGATTTTCTTCATTCCCAGGAATTATTGGTGAACAACTAATATCGAAGAACTCTCCAGAATACAAAGTACAAGAGAGCTCTGACATCATATTAGATGAGACCCCTTTTTTACCCCAACCTGCATCCCCTTGAATACGAGCCTTAGCATTTGCCTTATGTAAGCTACCGTTATCAGACCAGTAAAATATTTGAGAGGCTCCAGAATAGTAAGCCCATCCATCGATCGTATTCTTTAAGAAACGCCAGTCAGAAAGAGAGCTAACTTCCCAAAATTGAAATCTGAACCTCAAAGAGTCACCACCATGCATCCCATTTAAAGCTGCAGCATAGCGCTCAAGAAGTTTTCCTTTAGATGAATCAAAACTTATTCGCCCATCCGGATTCTCCAACTGCTTAGCCTGCTCAACCTGCTTAATTTCAGACACTAACAACTCATTGGCTTTTAACTTAGCAGTTTTAACTTCAGAAACATCCAGACCACACAGCTGATGCTGATTGGATTGCCCCAATAGAGATTCATCTCGCTGGCCACGGCTGATGCTGATCAGAATAGCCTTTACCACTTCACCGCTGATGGTATCGAAAGCGCCAGAGCCTAAGCGTGTAACCATCTCCCAGATATCTTGAGTCAGCAACTTCTCACGGAATTTTTTATAGCTGCTTAAGAACAACCAATTTTGCGGCAGTACCACACTGGCGTTGCCACCCTGAGTACACAGTTCTAAGCACCTATCTAGAAACACTGTGGCCAGATCACTCTTGCCCGCCGGGTAATGCTTCTCGCAGTATTTCTGTAATACCGCATCCTGTTTACCGCGAGCCAGATAAGGCACATTGGTAATCACCCAAGAGTATTGCCCCGCCAACAACGTCGCCGCCTTGGCCAACCCCTTAGCGGCAATCTGCGCCTCATGGGCATCGTCACTGTCGGTGGCCAGCGCTTGATTTAACGCCTCACTTAACTCATCCCATTCGACAATTTTGGCGGC
>NZ_KB891588.1 GCF_000373485.1 Dasania marina DSM 21967 | reverse complement strand
GACTATCGACTATCGACTATCGACTATCGACTATCGACTATCGACTATCGACTATCGACTATCGACTATCGACTATCGACTATCGACTATCGACTGCTAAGAAATATACTCAAACAATATAACCACTTTTTGCACGCCGCTGGTTTGTTGGGCTAACTCGGCTACACGTGCACCTTCTTCGCGGGTTAGTAAGCCCAGCAAATATACCGTACCGTTTTCGGTGACGACTTTAATGCGGCCGCCCTGAATTTTTGGCTTTATTAGCATTTTGCTTTTGAGTTTGGTGGTAATCCAGGCGTCGTTGGAGCGGGCGACCATGGAGGTGGCGCCGGAGACGCTAATCTCATTGTGCACCTTGCGCACTTTGCGCACATCGTTGGCAATATTAGCAGCCATTTGGCGCAGGGATTCATCGCGCACTTGGCCGGTTAGCAGCACTACGCCGTTGTAGCAGGTGACACTAATATGAGCTAACGCCAGTTGCTGGTCGGTTTTATCTAGGTTGACTAAAATCTTGGTTTCTATCACTTCATCTTCAATAACGCTGCCGGTGGTGCGTTCACCTTCATCCTGATCTAATGGCCCGTCGGTGGTCATAGAGATGATTTTGCTACAGCCCTGTAGGTTAAGTGTTAAAAGAATGAGTAAAAATAGGCTGATAGTGCGAAACATGATGGGGTTATTCCTCGCTGCCAAAAAGTTGTTGTTCAATCAGTTCACAGAGACAGTTGACTATCAGTAACTGTGTTTCGCCCACGCGGGCGCGGTTATTAGAGGGTATGCATATTTCTATATCTTCGGGCAGCAGTAGCGCTGCGCTGTCGTGCTCGCTGTTATTAATGGTGATAACCAGCATGTCTCTATCGTGTGCGGCCTGAATGGCCTGCGAACTGGAGGTGACGTTACTGCCGCTGGATAGCACCAATAAAATATCCCCCGACTGGCCCAATGCGCGTATTTGTTTCGCAAAAACTTCAGCAAAATTACCTTCGCCAGTAATGGCGGTGACGGTAGTGCTATCGGTAAGAGCGATGGCGGCGAGGCCAGGGCGTTCGTGATTGAAACGGTTGAGTAAGTGGCTGGCAAAAATTTGCGCTATGGCACCACTTTGACCTTCACCACAGCAGAGAATTTTTTTATCGCTAAGCAGGCACTGCGCCATTAACTCACCACACTCGGCCAGCGTCATGGGGAGTTCTTCCATGCTACGCATGCTGGTGTCTATGTGGCTGTGAAAAAGTTCAGTAACGTATTCGTACAGATCCATTATTTAATCACTTCTTGCTTTAATAACTAAACGCATTTTTAACCCAATCAAAACAGAGCTCTGCACTTACCGGGTCGCAGTGTGCTGAGATGACATCAAAACGACAGGGCGCGTTTTGAAAATGTTGCTGAAGATAATGTTCAGCGGTGATTAGTAATTTTTGTTGCTTGCGAAAATCCACAGTTTCCAGCGGTGTGCCATGGCTGTTGCTGCGCCTATAACGCACCTCTACAAATACGATGGTTTCACCGTCTAACATAATAATATCTATCTCGCCGCGGCGGCAGCGATAATTGAACGCTAAAACACGCAATTGATGGCGGGTTAAATATTTGGCGGCCAGTTGTTCTACTTGTTGGCCGCTGTAATTAGCCTTGCGCGCTTGGTATGAGCGTTTTAATCGGTTAACAACGTATTGCAGTGCCATCCATGGCTCCTTCTATTCTTTTTCAACAGGTTTTTTGTCATGTTTACTGCTTGAGTATTCGGGTGTCTATGGCATCTCGCGGGCTAGCAGTTTTTGCAGCCGGCGGCGTAAATGCCTGATGTAATGATTGGTCGGCAGCGGCGATGACTTTGGCTTGGCCGCCAACAAACTGAGCTAATAATACCGTACGTTCTATTTGATTGCTTGGGTTTAATTTGAGCGTGCCGGTTTGGCCATACACGCGGCTGTCGGGTATGTGCTGTAATTGCTTTAGCCTAGGGTAGAGCTGGTAGCTGTCTACGCCTAGCGCATACATACGTTGGTAGAGCTTGCTGTTGTCCAGTTCGCGATTAACGAGCTGCTTTAAGGGGCTGTCGGGGTTGAGCACCCAGGGTATATCGGTAAATTTAATGCCGTTAATGTCGCTGTCTTTTTTCTTGTCGCTATAGCCGCTGTAGATTCTTGAGGTGGCATATATGGGCAGGTCGCTAGCGTAGTGGTAGTCGAGCAAGGGTTTGATGGAGCGGGCCTGCTCGGGGTGCGCTAATAAGAATATCATATCTATATCTTGGCGACGGCGGGGCTCAAACTCTACACGTTGGCCGGCAAGGGCTTGTATGCGGCGGGCGCGGCTTTCGCTGTGCTGTAGGTAGAGGGCATTTTTTATAGAGCTTGATAAATCTTTTTGGCCACTGAACTGGCTATTAGCTAGGGTTTTTGCGCCCAGTTGCTGCCAGTGTTGCTCAAAAGCGGCGCTGACTTTTTCACCCCAATCACCGCGTGGGCTAATGATTAAGGCGTTGCGGCGGTTTTCTAAAAAGGCCAGCTCGGCAATTTGCAGGGCTTCATCTTCGGGGGCTAAGCCAAATTGAAATAGTTGCTCGGGTGCTTGGCCGTAATCCTCTATGCGGTTAAGTGCCAAGGTGGGAATGCTGATGGGCTCATCGAATAGCTGGCGTACATGGGATTTATCCAGTGGGCCTATCACCACCTCGGCCCCCTCATTAACCGTTTGCTGATAGCGTTCGGCGAAGTTACTGCCGCTGGCGCTGTCATAAATTTTAATAATAGGTGCGCTGTTGCGATGCTGTAACGCTTGGTAATGGGCAGCCATAAAGCCGTCACGTATGGCTTGGCCATAGGGTGCTAATGCACCGGTGAGAGGTAATAGCAGGGCGATTTGTTTGGCCTGATTGGCGGCCAGCTCACGGATTAGCGCTAAGTCTTCGGGCAGGGGTTGGTTAGCTGGATGGCTGGGCCAGTGCTGCTGCCATTCATCTAAACGCCTCACTTGCTCATCTAAGTCGCCTTGCGCGGTTTTGACGATTAAGGCTAGTGATAGCCAACCTTTGTATTCTTCGCCAAAGGCGGTGCTCTCGTAGCGTATTAACTCCCCGGTGGGCACGTACATTAGCGAGCGCCAAATGCTTTTGCGGTTGAGGCTTTGGGTTTCACTATCCAATAGCGGGTCTATGTAAATACGCTGTTGGGCGCTAGCCAAGTGGCTACCTAGCAGGGCTAAAACTTTGGCGCGCAAATGGGTGAAATCAAGTTGCTGGGTTACGTTAAATTGGTCGCTAAGGTTGACCAAGCGCTCTCTATCTAGCGTGATAAGGGCCTGCTGATAAAGGCCGCGCTGGATATAGAGTTGGCAGAGTAATTTGCTATAGCTAATATACTGGCTATTGCTGAGCTGCTCGGCTTGTAACTCTTCTAAAATTTGGCTAGCTAAGTCTCTTTGCTGCTCTTGCAGTAGCAACTCTACCAGCGTCAGTTGCAGGTTTTGCCGTTTATTGCCGGCACTTTTTTGCAATTGCTGTAATAACTCTTGTATTTGTTGCGGCGTGTTTTGTGCTGCTGGTGTTTGCTCTGCGCCAGATCCACCATCTTGTGGCGTACAGGCGGCCAAGCTCAATAACAGTGCCGTCGTTAAAACGGCAGGTTTGAAGGCTGAAAAAAAGGCTGTTCTGAATGTCATTGCGTTGATAGTCTAGCGCCCACATTGATTCGCTGGGAGTATTATTGTTGGACCATACAGCTGCGCTTTATATCGTCGCCACACCTATAGGTAATTTAGGGGATATGGTACCCCGAGCGGTGGAGGTACTACAATCGGTAGATCTTATTGCTGCCGAAGATACTCGCCATAGTGTGAGGTTGATGCAGCATTTTGGTATAGAAACGCCGCTGCGAGCCTATCACGACCACAGCGGTGCCGACACGGTTGATTATTTAATAGGCAAAATACAGGCGGGGCAGTCTATAGCCCTGATTTCAGATGCGGGCACACCGCTAATTTCCGACCCCGGCTATCGCATAGTCGATGCGGCGATGACGGCGGGCATAAAAATTGTGCCCGTGCCCGGAGCCAGCGCCGCCATTACCGCATTAAGTGCCGCGGGCTTACCGTCAGACCGGTTTATTTTTGAAGGTTTCTTGCCCGCCAAGCAGCAGGGGCGCATCAAGCAGTTGCAGTTTCTACAAGAAGAAACCCGCACCCTGATTTTTTACGAGGCCCCTCATCGACTGCTCGCCAGCTTGCAGGATATGGCGGCGGTAATGGGTGCTGAGCGCGAGGTGGTGTTGGCCCGCGAGTTGACCAAAACCTACGAAACTATTAAACGCGCGCCCTTGGCCGAGATGGTGGCCTGGGTGGCGGCAGACAGTAATCAGCAGCGCGGTGAGTGCGTGCTATTACTGCGTGGCGCAGTTGAGCAGAATACCGAATTGGATAGCGAGGCGCGGCGCATTATGGATGTGCTGTTAGAAGAGTTATCGATCAAGCAGGCTTCGGTTTTAGCCGCCAAAATTACCGGCCTAAAAAAGAAGCCTTTGTACCAATACGGTTTGGATCAAAAAGCCGAATAGCACTTGCTTTGTGGGGCTGTGATGGTAGAGTCACGCCCGAGTTGGCTAGGCAGTCGCCGCTTGTTTTTGCCCTAGGGTGAACACAGGGGGAGGAAAGTCCGGGCTCCATAGGGTAGAACGCCAGGTAACGCCTGGGAGGCGCGAGCCTACGGAAAGTGCAGCAGAGAGTAGACCGCCGATGGCATCTTTCGGGATGAACAGGTAAGGGTGAAAGGGTGCGGTAAGAGCGCACCGCGCGACTGGCAACAGTTCGTGGCATGGTAAACCCCGTTCGGAGCAAGACCAAATAGGCCCTCTATAGGTGTGACCCGCACTGAGGGCGGGTAGGTTGCTAAAGCCTTGCGGTGACGTAAGGCGTAGATGAATGATTGTCCAAGACAAAACCCGGCTTATTGCTGACTCATTTTAATTACACAAGGCCTTCATGTTGAATGATATGTGGGCTTTTATATAGGTATCGGTGCGCCGGGCTTTGTCTTGGACAGGTCCAATCCACTCTTTATCTAGAGTCCGCGGCTTATTGCTGACTCATTTTTTTATCAGCCCTTAAGGGCTGAGCTACAAGTTTCAAGCTACAAGCTGAAAGAGGAATAGTGTGTTTTTCTTAAAGCTTACAGCTTACAGCTTACAGCTTGAAGCTTGCCGCTTCGAATGCAATGAGAACTTACTTATGCCCACTTTTGATATTGTCTCTGAAGTAGACGTTCATGAATTTACCAATGCGATTGATCAAGCTAATCGTATTATCGGTACGCGTTTTGATTTTAAAGGTGTAGACGCTAGCTTCGAGCGCAAAGAGTTTACCGTAACTATTTTTGCCGAATCCGATTATCAAATTCGGCAGATGGAAGATATGCTGCGCACCGCCTTGGTGAAGTGCAAAATCGACCCGCAGGCTATGAACTTAGGCAAAGTCGAAACGGCAGGTAAGCAGGTTAAAAAATTAGTGACCTTGCAAAATGGCTTAGAAAGTGACGTCTGTAAAAAAATCGTCAAAATTATTAAAGAGTCCAAAATGAAAGTGCAAAGCCAGATACAGGGCGACAAGGTCCGTGTCACTGGTAAAAAACGCGACGACTTACAGCAGGCCATGGCGCTGTTGCGCGAGCAAGAATTAGATCAGCCGCTGCAGTTCAATAATTTTCGCGATTGATATTTTCACCAGGGCAGCGATAGCTGCCTGCACCCACCCCGCACAAAAGGCTCAGGGGTTTTAATTCCTTGCTCTATCGTGCCGCATCACAATAACCGCCAATATTATTGCGGGTATGCCCATCACAGCAGCGTACATAAAAAAGCTTTGGTAGCTGCTGATATCTATAATTAAGCCCGAAAAACCACTTAACGATTTACCCGGTAGCGTCATTATCGAGCTAAATAAGGCGTATTGGGTGGCGGTATAAGCTCTATTGGTTAAGCCCGATAAATAAGCAATAAAGGCGGCGTTAGCTAAGCCAGCACTAAGGTTATCGGCGCTAATAGTGGCCATTAACCAATAAATATCTGGGCCTATATTGGCCAATGCTACAAATAATAAATTAGTGGCGGCCACCATAATGGCGCCGGCGACTAAGGGTTTATAAACACCGTAGCGTATTACCAGTAGGCCGCCGAGAAATGAGCCGGCAATCGTCATAAAAAAACCAAACACTTTACCGATATCGGCAATTTCGGTTTTGCTAAACCCTAGATCTAAGTAAAAAGGGTTGGCCATAATGCCCATGGTGATATCGCTGAGTCGAAAGAGGGCAATAAAAGCCAAAATCATTAGCGCAAAACTGCCTTGGCGCTTAAAAAAATCACTAAAGGGGGCGATAACGGCGTGCCTAAACCATTGCAGCAAGGTGTCGTGATCACTGCGCGGGGTAAGGCTGGCGTCACCGCCATTAGGCTCTCGCACGATTAAGCTGGTGATGATGCCTATAAGCATTAAGCCGGCCATGCACAGGTAGCTGGCCGACCACGAAAAAAATTCGGCAATATAAAGCGCGCCAGCACCGGCGACCAAGAGGGCAAGGCGATAGCCAAAAATATAGGTGGCCGACATGGCACCCTGAAACTCTTGTATGGCCGACTCAATTCTAAACGCGTCTATGGCGATATCTTGGGTGGATGAAGAAAAGGCCACCAATAAGGCGGCTAATGCGATAAGGCCTATATGTTGCTGCGGATCAAGCAGGGCTAATAACAGTAAGCCCAGTGCTATACCCAGTTGCCCTACCAGCATCCAGCTGCGGCGCTGGCCCAACTTGGTGCCGAGGTAGGGCAGGCTGAGTTGGTCGACTATGGGTGACCACAGCACCTTAATGGAATAGGTAATACCCACCCAGCCAAAGAAGCCTATGGTGGTTTTTTCTATACCGTAATCACTTAACCATGCGCTGAGTGTCGAAAACACCAGCAAGAAGGGTAGGCCGGCAGCAAAGCCCAGGAAAAACATGGCGATTACTGGCCGTTGGCAGTATACCGAAAGAGCTAGTCGCCAAGAGAGTATTGGAGCTGGGCTGGCCTTCAAATGGCTTAAGTCCTTCAAAAGACGAGAGTTTATTATAGGTATGTAGCTATGACGCTGAATGCTGTCATACTCGCTGGCATACATCCAGTAATGGCTTTTATTTTATCGCACCGTTTGTTATTGGGGGCTGTGTTGTGTTATGTTTTTGACCGTTGAGTAGCTAGGCGCAAGGCCTAATTGTTATTCACTTCTAGCTCAACAGGATTTCTCTTATCAAGCATCACTTACAAACTTAAAGTAATACATTAAGTTTGTCTTCTAATCGTTTGATTTAGCTGTATTTTGCTTTTTTCCCGTTTGTTGTTTCGCTGCAGATCCCTACACGATCCCCTCACATACCCCGAAATTCGTGGCTTTTAGCCATGTTTGTTTCTTGACAAGGTTACGCTTGCCTCCCTATAGTGTGCGAAAGTGGAGAAAAGTGTCATTAAGTGGTTTTTGGTGATTTTTTATCCCTATAAAAAAGCTAATTGGGTGGAAAAAAGTGTACCAAGGCAATTTTGCTATCAACATGGACGCCAAAGGGCGTCTCGCTATTCCCACGAAAGTGCGGGAAACGCTGCAGGCTGACTGCGGCGGTAGCATTGTTGTGACTGCAAATACCACCGAGAAATGCCTGTTGGTATACCCCGAGCCACGCTGGCAGCAAAAACTGCCAGAAATTAAAAACTTATCTAGTACTAATAAAAAAGCCGCACGCATTAAGCGGGTGGTACTGGGTTATGCCACAGCCTTAGAAGTAGATGAGGCTAATGGCCGGGTGCTGATACCACCGACACTGCGTGAATATGCAGGTTTAGAGAAAAAGATCGTGTTAGTAGGCCAGGTTGATTACTTGGAGTTATGGAGCGAAGAAAACTGGCAGTCTTACCTCGATGAAGAGGATGACGATGAAGAAATGCCTGCTTCACTCAGCGAATTTTCATTTTAGGCGAGCATATGCACGAAACCGTTTTACTACATGAGGCCGTCGATGCCCTGTTAGGTGATGATGACCAGCGCTTGCATGGCAGCTACGCCGACGGCACCTTTGGCCGTGGCGGTCATAGTGCTGAGATTTTAAAGCGCCTCTCAGAGCGCGGTCGTTTAATTGCCACCGATAAAGATCCGCAGGCCATAGCTACAGGCAAAGAATTCGAGCAGCAAGATTCACGCTTTGCCATTGTGCAGGGCTCGTTTGCCGATTTAAAAAACTTTATTGCCGATAAAAACATAGCAAGCCTAGATGGCATCTTGTTGGACTTGGGTGTGTCGTCGCCACAGTTGGACCAAGCTGAGCGCGGTTTTAGTTTTATGCGCGACGGTTATTTGGATATGCGCATGAACCCCGATGCCGGCCAAAGTGCGGCTGAGTGGATAGCTGAAGCGAAGGTGCCCGAAATACGAAAAGTATTGAAAGAGTTTGGCGACGAGCGCTACGCCCTGCGCATAGCCGAAGCCATAGTAGCTGAGCGCGACAAAAATCCCATTACTACCACTCTGCACTTGCAAAAAGTGGTGGCTGAGGCGCACCCCGCTTGGGAACGCGGTAAAAACCCAGCGACGAAAGCGTTTCAAGGCATACGTATTTTTATTAACAATGAGTTAGGCGATTTAGAAGATTTACTCAATCAGGCGCTGGATTTGTTGTCCATAGGTGGGCGTTTAGTGGTGATTAGTTTTCACTCACTAGAAGATCGCATGGTAAAGCGTTTTATTAAACAGCAAGTGCGCGGCGACGTGTTGCCGGCGGGTGTGCCTATTCTGGACTCGCAATTAAATAAACGTATGAAACAAATCGGTAAAGCTGTGCGTGCAGGCAGTGCCGAGGTAGAGGGTAATGTGCGTTCACGCAGTGCCATTATGAGAGTGGCGGAAAAAATTGCCTAGCTGGATGCAGTGATTTTTTGACGTTATAAGATTAATGCAATGTTTACTAAAGGTTTGGTATGAGTCGGCAGGGTTTAGCGTTTAACGGACTGGCCGCAAGCACAGAAAAATGCGTCATCACCATCGTGTTGGTCGTATTAGTGGTGAGCTCTGCGTTGGCGGTGATTTATAGCACCTATAAAAGCCGGCAGTTGTTCAGCGCCTTGCAGCGTGAATACAGGCATGAAATAGCGTTGGAGGAGCAGTGGGGGCGCTTACTGTTAGAGCAAAGTACTTGGGCTTCGCCGGTGCGTATAGAAGAAGTGGCAAAAACAACATTAGCAATGAAGGTACCCGATCCATCATCCATTAGGATAGTGAGATAACAAAAGGTGGCGAGATAACAAAGGTGAGTGTTTGAAAGCAAAATCGCAACAAGCAATGCCAGCATGGCGTTTTTCGCTAGTAGTTTTTCTACTGGCGGGCTTGGCTGTGCTGCTTATTTGGCGAGTGGTTTCTTTGCAATTACTAGAAACCCGTTTTTTGCAAAACCAAGGTGATGCTAGAACCATACGCACGCAAAACATTCCTGCGTATCGCGGCGTAATCACTGATCGCAACGGCGAGCCTTTGGCAGTGAGCACGCCAGTGGCGTCTATCTGGATTAACCCCAAGCATATGCAGGGTTTAGTGCAGGACCTCAAGCCCTTGGCAAAACTGTTGGAGATGCCAGCGGCGTCTATACAGAAAAAAATTATTGATAACCGCGAGCGCGGCTTTGTGTATTTGCGCAGACATATGTCACCAGAGCAGGCCAAGGCTATCATGGCCTTAAAAATAAAAGGTGTGAACAACCAGCAAGAATATAAACGTTACTACCCGGCGGCAGAAGTGGCTGCGCATTTAGTGGGTTTTACCAATATCGACGATAGAGGCCAAGAGGGCTTGGAACTGGCCTATGATGAATGGCTGCGCGGTAGTGAGGGCAGTAAGCGCGTATTAAAGGATTTGCACGGCAGTGTGATACGCGACATAGATCAGCAGCGCGAAGCCGAGTCGGGTAAGGAATTAACCCTAAGTATAGATATGCGTTTGCAGTACATGGCTTACCGCGAATTAAAGTCCATGTTGCAAAGCTCAAAAGCTAAAGCGGGCTCGGTAGTGGTAGTCGATAGCTACACCGGCGAAGTGTTGGCTATGGTGAATCAGCCTTCTTATAACCCCAATAATCGCAACCGCTTAAATCCAGCCCATATGCGCAACCGCGCCATGACGGATGTGTTTGAACCAGGTTCCACAGTAAAACCGTTTACGGTTTTAGCAGCGCTGGAAAGCGGTAAATATAAGCCAACTACCTTGGTGGATACCAATCCTGGTTATATACGGGTTGGTAAAAAGTCCTTATTAGACCCGGTTAATTACGGGGTGATAGATGTTACCAAAATTTTAACTAAATCCAGCCAGGTCGGTATTAGTAAGATGGCGCTGGATATAGATGAACAATCTACCTGGGAATTATTTGGCCGCTTTGGTTTAGGCCGCGACGTGGGCTCGGGGTTTCCCGGCGAAAGAGCCGGGCAGATGCCTAGTAGGGCTAATTGGCGACCTATAGAAATCGTCAACTTTGCTTTCGGTTATGGATTATCAGTAACGCCTGTGCAGCTTGCACAGGCTTACGCCGTTTTGGCTAATGGCGGTTTGATGCAGCCTATTAGTTTGTTACGCAAAGATCAGCAAGAGCAGGGCGTAAGGATTGTTAATACTCACCAGGCTAAGCAAGTCGTAGCAATGTTAAAAACCGTTACCGAAAAAGGTGGCACTGGCACCGGCGCACAAATTGCTACTTATACCGTGGCAGGTAAAACCGGTACCGTGCATAAAGTGGGTAGCAATGGTTATGCTGACGATAAATACCGAGCGATTTTTGCCGGTATGGCGCCAGCTGACAATCCTCGTCTAGTGGCGGTGGTGATGATAGATGAACCTAGTATAGAGATGTATCACGGCGGTGAGGCAGCTGCACCCTTGTTTTCAAAAGTGATGGCAGATGCTTTACGTTTATTAGATGTTACTCCCGATAAACTCTCAGAATTGAAAGAGGCGGTAGCCGCTAAGCCTGAGCTTGTTACAGGGGGGCGAAAGTCAGCTTAATGATGGCGAAATATAACTCCCCACAGTCGATTACCTTACAAGCGCTACTGGCCGGTGTTGTGTCTGCTATGGATAGCGCCATTGCCGAGCTAGCGGTTAGCGGCGTGCAGGTGGATAGTCGCGCTATAAACGCAGGCGATGTTTTTATTGCTAGTGCGGGCGCCGCTGTAAACGGCGAAGACTTTATAGATCAAGCCATACAGCAAGGCGCAGTTGCGGTATTGGTCGATAGTCACAGCACTTTAAAATCCTGTGCGGTAGCTATGTTGGCAATAGCTAATTTAAATCAGAAAATTAGCGCTATCGCCGCTAATTTTTATGGTCGGCCTTCATTGCAGCAAAATATTATTGCGGTAACGGGCACCAATGGCAAAACCAGTTGTACCCAATTTGTGATGCAACTGCTCAACGCCTTACAGCAACACTGCGGCGTGATAGGTACCTTAGGCATAGGTGTCGATGGCCAGTTTACTGCCGGTGTAAACACTACTCCGGATGCCATTAGTCTGCAAAAAACCTTAGCCGACTGGCAGGATGCTACCGATGTAGTGGCGATGGAAGTCTCCTCTCATGGTTTGGTGCAAGGTCGTGTTGCTGCGGTCAATGTTGATGTCGCAGTATTCACCAACCTCACTAGAGATCACCTCGATTATCACGGTGATATGGCCAGCTACGGCGCTGCCAAAGCGTTGCTGTTTAAACAGGCCGATTTAAAGCATGCGGTGATTAATTTCGATGATGCGTTTAGTGCCGAAATAAAAGCGGGTTTAGCTACTGCAGTTAATTGCGTCAGTTACAGCGTTAGTAATTCGCAGGCTGATATCTATGCCACAGAGCTGCAATATCATGCGGCAGGCATTTCGGCACAAATACACTCCCCTTGGGGTAGTGCTGCACTTAACACGACACTGCTGGGACATTTTAATATCAGCAATATCTTGGCGGCGGTTGCCAGCTTAGTTGTGCAGGGTTTTGATTTTAAAGCTTTGGTAGCAGCGGTAAGCAAGCTAAAACCTGTTGCTGGTCGCATGGAGCTAATCAGTGGCAAGCAAAAACCCGCGGTGGTAATTGATTATGCCCACACGCCTGATGCTTTAGAGCAGGCCCTAACGGCTTTGCGTTTACATGCGCAGCAAAAATTAGTTTGCGTATTTGGTTGTGGTGGCGATAGAGATCAAGGCAAGCGTCCTTTGATGGGCGCGGTAGCGGCTAGGTTGGCCGATCAGTTGTGGATTACTAGCGATAACCCCCGCACCGAAAATGCCGATGCCATTGTCGCGCAAATAGTAGCTGGTGTTACTAACGCTAACGCGATGACTGTCGAGGTTGATAGAGCGAAAGCCATAGAGCGAGCGATATTGGCCGCCGCCGAAGATGACGTGTTGTTGATAGCCGGCAAAGGCCATGAAGACTACCAGCAAATAGGTTTACAGCGTCTGCCCTTTAACGATGCCGTGCAAGCACGCTTGGCCATGGCTAAGAGGGCGACGTTATGATGCAGGCCATGAAACTGAGCCAATTAAATAGCGTGTTAGGTGGCGAATTAACCGCCGATGCGGACGTGCACAATATTTGCACCGATAGCCGGGCTTTAAAAGCAGGCGATTGTTTTATCGCTTTGAATGGCGAGCATTTTAATGCCAATCAATTTGTGGTCAGCGCGGCGCAGCAACAAGCCAGTGCCGCCATAGTTAGCGAACGCCAGGCTGTGGCGTTACCGCAGCTGGTAGTAAGCGATACCCGTTTGGCGCTAGGCCAAGTGGCCGCGATGCAAAGGCAACTTTTTGATAAAACAGTCATCGCCTTAACCGGCAGCGCCGGTAAAACTACCACCAAAGAAATGTTGGCTAGCATTATGGCTGGGCGCGGTGCGGTATTGGCAACCGCCGGTAATTTAAATAATGAGATTGGTGTGCCCTTAACGTTGTTGCAATTAACGCCTAAACATCAGTGTGCAGTTATAGAAATGGGCGCCGCTAAAAAAGGCGATATCGCCTACCTATGCCAGTTTGTAAAACCCACTATCGCATTGGTGACCAACGCCTTGCAGGCACACTTAGCGGGCTTTGGTAGCATAGAGGGCGTCGCGCAAACCAAGGGCGAAATTTATCAGGGCCTTGCGGGTAGTGATGTCGCGGTTATCAATATGGATAGCGAGTACGCTGTCCTATGGCGTCAGCAAGCAGCTGGTGTGCAGTGCCTAAGTTTTAGTTTGTTAGATGAACATGCCGATGTGTATGCCAGCAAAATCATAGCGGCTAAGCAGTTTACCGATTTTGAGTTACACGCCAGTGGTGTAGTGACCAGCATACGTTTGCCCTTGCTGGGCAAGCACAATGTAGCCAATGCCTTGGCCGCAGCAGCGGTAGCGTTGGCGGCGGGTGCCTCACTACAAGATATAAAAATTGGCCTGCAAAAAATGCAAGCTGTAGCCGGGCGTTTACATGTTATTACCATCAATGCCGATTTAACTTTGATAGATGACAGCTATAACGCCAACCCTGATGCCGTTCAGGCCGCTGTCGATGTGCTAGCGCAAAGTGATAAGCCTACTTGCTTAGTGCTGGGTGCTATGGCCGAGCTAGGCGAGCAAGTGCAGAATTTACATAAGCAAATGGGTAGTTACTGTCGTAGTAAAAATATTAACCATGTTGTAGCCATAGGGCGGTGGGCCAACGATGTAGCCGCTGGCTTTGGTCCGGAAGCGTTAGCCTTCGCTACTATAGAAGAGTTTCAACAGGCAGGTTTACCTCACTGCCAGCAAGGTGTGGTGCTGGTAAAAGGCTCGCGTAGTGCTCACATGGAGCGTGTTGTCGAAATAATAACAACAACTTATACCCAAGGGGAGACACACTAATGCTGCTTTGGTTGTCAGAATTACTGTCGCAACATTTTGTCGCTTTTCAGGTTTTTCAATACCTAACCGTGCGCGGTATTTTTGGGGTGATGACAGCGCTACTTATTTCATTGCTGCTAGGCCCTTGGATGATACGCAAGCTTAATTATCACCAGATAGGCCAAACTGTACGCGATGATGGTCCCGAGTCACACCTCAGTAAAGCGGGTACGCCTACTATGGGGGGGGCTTTAATTTTAGTGGCCATTCTTGCCAGTACTTTATTGTGGGCAGATTTAACTAATCCCTATGTGTGGACGGTGTTGCTGGTGACTGCTGTTTTTGGTGCGGTAGGCTGGGTAGACGATTATCGCAAGGTGATAGAGAAAAATTCTAAAGGCCTGCCCGCACGCTGGAAATATTTTTGGCAATCAGTTGCCGGTTTAGGCGCGGCAATATTTTTGTATGACATCGCCGTGACGCCTGCAGAAACACAATTGTTTTTTCCATTTCTTAAGAACTATGCCTGGAATTTAGGTCCGTTTTTTATCGTACTGACTTACTTTGTTATTGTCGGTGCGAGTAATGCGGTTAACTTAACAGATGGCTTAGATGGCTTGGCCATTATGCCCACAGTCATGGTGGGTTCGGCCTTAGGCGTGATCGCTTACTTGGTGGGGCACTCCGAATTCTCGCAATACCTATTTATACCTTATGTGGCGGGCACCGGAGAGTTAGTGGTGTTTTGCGGTGCTATGGCGGGTGCGGGTTTGGGGTTTTTATGGTTTAACACTTATCCCGCACAAATATTTATGGGCGACGTTGGTGCCTTAGCACTGGGTGCGGCGCTAGGTACGGTGGCGGTGATTACCCGCCATGAAATCGTGTTTTTTATTATGGGTGGCGTATTTGTGATGGAGACAGTTTCCGTCATCTTGCAAGTAGCTTCTTATAAATTAACGGGGCGTCGTATTTTTAAAATGGCACCCATACATCACCATTTTGAATTAAAAGGCTGGCCAGAGCCGCGGGTGATAGTCCGGTTTTGGATTATCACCGTCATGCTGGTGTTGTTTGGTTTAGCTACCTTGAAGTTACGGTAAGAAATTACGGTAAGAAATTGTGTTTAAAGTCACTTAAGAAGATACGTTAAAGGGAAAAAGAGTTAGTGCAAATTATCGCTAAAGACAATCACTATGTAGTCGTGGGCTTAGGCCTTACTGGGCTATCCTGTGCGCGTTATTTGGCGAGCCAAAATATTCCCTTTTCGGTGGTGGATAGCAGAATGCAGCCGCCGGGTTTGGCGCAGCTGCAAAAAGAATTACCCGATGTCACCATAAGTTTAGGTGCTATTAGCGATGAGGCCTTGGCTAATGCCAATGAACTCATTATTAGCCCAGGGGTATCTTTAGCGGAGCCTGCCATACAGCGCGCGATAGACGCGGGCGTGGCGTATTGCGGCGATATCGATTTATTTAGGCGTGTAGTCAAAGCCCCGATTATCGCTATTACCGGCTCCAACGGTAAAAGCACGGTGACAGCCTTGGTGGGTGAAATGGCCATAGCTGCCGGTAAAAAAGTGGCGGTGGGCGGCAATATAGGTGTGCCCGCTTTGGATTTATTGAGCGAGCCTGAGCCCGATCTTTATGTATTGGAATTATCCAGTTTTCAATTAGAGCGCACACAGCCGTTGAATGCGGAAGTGGCTACCGTGCTAAATATCAGTGCCGATCACATGGATAGATATAGCGATATAGCCGCCTATCATAGAGCTAAGCATCGCATCTTTTTTGGTTGCCAGCAGGTAGTGGTGAATTGCTCTGATACTTTATCTAAGCCCTTAGTTCACGATGAGGTCAAGCAATGGCACTTTGGTTTAGGTCAACCCGACTTTAAAGGCTTTGGTTTAATCAAAGAGGACGGACAAGAATTTCTAGCGTTTCAATTTGAAAAGCTAATGCCGGTAACAGAGTTAAAAATTGTTGGTAGGCACAATATAGAAAACGCCTTGGCCGCTTTGGCCCTAGGTCATGCTGCGGGCTTGCCTTTTGCGGCCATGCTTAGCGCGCTGCGTGATTTTTCCGGTCTGGCTCATCGCTGCCAGTTTGTAACAAGCATTGCCGGAGTGAAATATTACAACGACTCCAAAGCTACTAATGTGGGTGCCGCGCTGGCTGCGATAGAAGGTTTAGAGGCTAGTGTTGAAAAAATAATCTTGATCGCGGGCGGCGAAGGCAAAGGTGCCAGCTTTGATGATTTACTAGCGCCGGTGCAGCGCGCCTGTAGGGCGGTAGTGGTGATAGGAGCAGAGGCTGAGACGTTGTCCCGTTTATTATCACCAGCAGTGAACGTAGTTAAAGCCGTTACTATGGCCGAGGCCGTAGCAACTGCGAAAACTCTGGCTAAAGAAGGTGATGCCGTCTTGTTGGCGCCGGCCTGCGCCAGTTTTGATATGTATAACAACTATCAGCAGCGCGGTGACGATTTTTGTACTGCGGTCACCAGCTTAAAAAACAAGAGTGTGCATTGAATGATGACGACTCTAGCCAAAAACACAGCGCTAAAAAGCAAAGCTACAGAGAAAAAATCTGGTAGCCAAGGCGCCTTGGCGATAGCCGCAGCCGATGGGCAGGCGGTTTCAGTTCGTGTTTTGGCAGGCTGTATAGTGGCATTAATATTAATTGGTTTTGTGGCGATGAGTTCGGCCTCTATAGAGTTTGCGGCCTACCAATACGGCAATCCATTCTTCCATATTACGCGTTACGGATTTCATTTGGCTGTGGCGCTAGTGGGCGCCATGTTGGTGTATAGAGTGCCCATGAATGTATGGGAGCGCTGCAGCCCATTATTATTATTCGCCGCCTTTATTTTATTGACGATGGTGTTAATTCCTGGGGTGGGTCGTGAAGTGAATGGCAGCCGCCGCTGGTTAAGCTTGGGCGTGTTAACACTACAGGCTTCAGAGTTGGCTAAAGTGTGTGTGATTTTATATTTGTCGGGTTACTTAGTGCGTAGGCAGCAAGAGCTGCGCGCCAGTTGGACAGGGTTTGTTAAACCTATGGCAGTGTTGTTTTTTATCACCCTGCTCTTAATGCTAGAGCCAGACTTTGGTGCCACCGTTGTTACTGTAGGCACGGCTTTTGGTATGTTGTTTTTAGCGGGTGTGAAGCTGGGGCAATTCTTATTGGTGATTTTAAGCTCGTTAATGGCCTTGGTATTGTTGATTGCAACATCGCCTTATCGCTTGCAGCGTTGGTTAGCTTTTTCTGACCCCTGGGCCGATGAGTTTAAATTCGGCAGTGGTTACCAGTTGACGCAATCACTCATTGCCTTCGGCCGCGGCGAATGGTTTGGCGTGGGCTTAGGTAACAGCATACAAAAATTATTCTTCTTGCCAGAGTCGCACACTGACTTTGTGTTTGCCATTTATGCAGAAGAGTTTGGTGTTGTCGGCTCGTTATTGTTGTTGGCTTTGTTTGCGGCATTGATTATGCAAATTTTAAAATTAGGTAGATTGGCTGAGCAAATGTTGAAGCCTTTCCATGCTTATGTGGCTTACGGTATAGCGCTGATGTTGAGTAGCCAAGTGTTTATCAATATAGGTGTGAACACGGGCATGCTGCCCACTAAGGGTTTAACGCTACCTTTTTTAAGCTATGGCGGCAGCAGCTTAATTGTGTGCTGCGCCTTAATGGCGATGGTATTTCGTATCTATGCCGAGTTGCATCAAGGTGCGGCGACAGTGAGTCATAAAAAACAACGCGAGGTGGCAACATGACTGCGCCGGCGGTGTTAATTATGGCTGGTGGGACCGGTGGCCACGTATTCCCAGCATTAGCCGCGGCAGAATGTTTGCGTGCGCAAGGCGTGCATGTGGAATGGTTGGGCACGGCTAAGGGTATAGAGTCGCGCTTGGTACCTGAAGCGGGCATAACATTAAATCTATTAAGTGTGTCGGGTTTGCGTGGCAAGGGAGTGATAAGTTTATTAAAAGCGCCTTGGCAGTTGCTGTGCGCGTTGCGGCAGGCGCTGCAAGTTTTACGTCGCCTAGACCCTGTTTGTGTCTTGGGTATGGGCGGTTTTGTCGCAGGCCCTGGCGGTTTGGCCGCTTGGTTAACCGGTAGGCCCTTAGTGATACACGAGCAAAATGCAGTGGCGGGCACCACTAATCGCTTATTGGCCCGTTTCGCAAAAGTGGTATTAACAGCCTACCCCATTAATTTGGGCGGTGATAAAGGCCGCTATATCGGTAACCCGGTGCGCGATGAAATTGCGCAGATAGTTGAGCCTGCGTTGCGCTGGCAGGCCAGGAAAAATAAGCCGCTGCATGTATTGGTGCTAGGCGGTAGCTTAGGTGCTAAAGCGATCAATGATGCTTTACCGCCGGCCCTAGCGCAGTTGAGTAATAAGGCTGGGGTTGAGGTGTGGCATCAAACCGGTAATGCCCATATAGAAGCGGTTAAACAGGCTTATGGGCAGCTGGGGCTTAGTGTTAAAGCCGAAGCTTTTATAGAAGATATGGCAGCGGCCTATAACTGGGCCGATGTGGTGATTTGTCGAGCGGGGGCGTTAACCGTTGCTGAATTAACTGCCGCCGGCGTGGGCAGCTTATTAATTCCCTTGCCCCATGCCATAGACGATCATCAAACTGAAAACGGCCGTTGGTTGGCAAGTAATGGCGCGGCTATGTTATTGCCGCAAACTGAATTAAACCCTGAGCTGCTAGCGGAAAAAATTAAGCACTGGGCGCTCAATAAAGAGCAGTTACTCAATATGGCGACAGCCGCAAGATGTTTAGCTAAAAACAATGCAGCTATAGATGTTGCCACAACCTGTATGGAGTTTGCTCATGCTGGGTAATGAAGCGGCCTTCGTGGTGCCAGAAATGCGTCGTATTAAGCGCATACATTTTGTAGGTATAGGCGGTGCCGGTATGTGCGGCATAGCTGAAGTGTTATTGAATATGGGTTATAGCATTTCCGGCTCTGATATACAGGTTTCAAAAAATACTGCCAGATTACAGGATATGTGTGCCGATATTTTCATCGGCCATCAGGCTAGCAATGTCGAAGGTGTGGATGTAGTGGTGTGTTCTAGCGCAGTCAACGAACAAAATCCAGAGGTGATAGCCGCTAGGGCGGCACGTACGCCTATAGTACCGCGGGCCGAAATGCTGGCAGAGTTAATGCGTTATAGGCACGGCATTGCGGTAGCGGGTACCCACGGTAAAACCACGACTACAAGTTTGATTACGTCTATATTTGCCGAAGCCAAACTAGACCCCACCTTTGTGATTGGCGGCTTGGTGAACAGCGCCGGCACCAATGCGCAGTTGGGTGAAAGCCGTTATTTAATCGCCGAAGCCGATGAAAGTGATGCCTCATTTTTACATTTGCAGCCCATGATTTCGGTAATCACCAATATAGAAGCCGATCATATGGCCACCTATGACGGTGATTTTGAAAAACTAAAGCAAACCTTTGTGGAGTTTTTACATAATCTGCCTTTTTATGGCATGGCAGTGTTGTGTATAGATGACGATGTGGTGCGCGAGTTAATGCCACAAATTAGCCGCGCTATTTTAACCTACGGCTTTAGTGATGATGCAGATTATCAAATTATCAATGTGGTCAAGCGCAATAGAGTTACCGACTTTGAAGTGCTGAGGAAAAACGGCAAAGGCACTCTGTCGCTAACCATTAATATGCCTGGCGATCACAACGTATTGAATGCCACAGCTGCCATAGCGGTAGCCTGTGACGAAGGCATCGATGACTCAGCGATATGTCGCGGGGTAGAAAACTTTCAAGGTGTGGGTAGGCGTTTTCAAGTCTACGGTGATTACCCTATCACAACCGGCAATGTCACCTTGGTTGATGATTATGGCCATCACCCCACCGAGGTGGCCGCCACTATTGCCGCGGCTAGGCAAGCTTGGCCGGAGAGACGTTTAGTGATGGTGTATCAGCCGCATCGTTACAGTCGTACCAAAGATTTATACGAAGATTTTGTGCGGGTGTTGTCAGAGGTCGATTGCCTGCTGTTGCTGGAAGTTTACTCCGCGGGCGAGAAAGCGGTAGCGGGTGCAGACAGCCGCAGCCTGTCGGGCACTATCCGTAATCGCGGCAAGGTAGACCCTATTTTTATCGCCAATATCAACGACATCAGCGACGAATTACAGCGGGTGTTAAAAGATGGCGATGTGCTACTCACTCAGGGCGCAGGCAACGTCGGCGTATTAAGCGCGGCGCTAGCGGCCAGCCAATTAAAGGGGCCTATCAATGTTAGCTGAACGTTTAAACAGCCCCGTTGCCGTGTTGCTGGGCGGCACTTCTGCCGAGCGGGATATCTCACTGCAAAGTGGCAATGCCGTGCTGCAAGCTTTGCACAACAAAGGCATAGCGGCAGTGGCCCTAGATACCGCCGAGTCGGGCTGGGTGCAAGAGCTTATAGAGCACTATCAACATGTGTTTATTGCCTTGCATGGTATTAACGGCGAAGACGGTACAGTACAAGGCTTATTGGAAATGTTAGGGATTAGCTATACCGGTAGCGGCGTCATGGCCTCAGCTCTGGCCATGGATAAAATGCGCTGTAAACAATTGTGGGATGGTGTAGGTCTGCCCACCGCCGAGTTTGCTCACTTGCAAGCGGATAGCGATTGGCAGGATTTAATGGCGCAATGGGGCGAGGCCATGGTTAAGCCCGCGCACGAAGGATCTAGCCTAGGCATGGCGAAAGTGAATAGCGCTGAGCAATTAGAGCAGGCCTATCACTACGCCTCGCAATATGACGCTGTGGTGATAGCCGAGCGCTGGATTAAGGGTGCCGAATTTACCGTGGCGATCTTGGCCGGGGTGGCTTTACCTCCTATACGTTTAGAAACAGCAAACAGTTTTTACGATTATGAAGCCAAATATATTTCCAACGATACCAAATATATTTGCCCCTGCGGTTTGGCTGAGGAGCAAGAGCAGCTGCTTAAACAATTAGCCGAACAGGCTTTTGTCAGCATAGGCTGTACTGGCTGGGGCCGGGTAGATTTTATGCAGGATGAGCAGGGTAACTTTTATTTATTAGAAGTTAATACCGTACCGGGTATGACCAGTCACAGTTTAGTGCCTATGGCCGCAAAAGCGGTGGGGATGAGCTTTGATGATTTAGTAGAAGCTATTTTAGCCTTGAGCGTAGAGCCATAATGCAATTCTTAAAGCCTAAAAAACAACGCGGTGCTGTTAGCAAAGGCCCCCCTAAACCTTCCAAGGCAAGCTTCCCTTGGCGGCGTTTGCAGTCTGCATTGTTTGTGGCGGCGTTGTTGCTGCTAGTGGGCGGCTTATATCAGGGCGGTATGCATATTATTAACCAGCCCATAGATAAAGTGGCGGTAAGCGGCGAGCTTAGGTATGTCAATAAAGAAAAAGTTATTGCCGAAGTTCGCCCCTTTTTACAGCAGGGTTTTGTGCGCATAGATATGGCGGCCATACGCAAGCAGTTACAAAAACTTCCTTGGGTTTATGAGGTAAGAGTGCAGCGCTTATGGCCCAATGAAGTGGCGATTAACATTGTTGAGCAGCAAACTATAGCGCAGTGGGGTGAGCGAGGTTTTTTGAATCACCGCGGCGAACTATTTAAGCCTAAACCCATGGTTAAGGTGCCGGGGCTGCCTTTATTGGCCGGCCCCGATGAGAGCAGTAAAACCGTGATGGCTAATTATCGTGCGGTAGGCGAGTTGCTAAGACATCAGGGTTTGGAGTTAGAACGTTTTCAGTTAAATACTAGGGGCGGCTGGCAGGCCACCTTACGAGGCGGTGTAACGCTGAGTATAGGTCGCGATCAGTTGATGGAAAAAATGCAGCGCTTTGCTTATGTCTATCAAAAAACCTTAGCGAGTAACTTGGCATCGATTAAAAGCATAGACATGCGCTATAGCAATGGCTTGGCGGTGAGCTGGCGTGAGCAAACATAAGAGAGCTGTAAACATGGTTAAAAGTAACAGTGTTGATAAAAAAACGATAAAGAGGAGTGTGCGCTGATGAGCAGCTCATCAAATAGCAAGATGATAGTCGGCTTAGATATAGGTACCTCAAAAGTGGTGGCTATAGTCGGCGCGGTAACCAGTGATGGTGAGCTGGAAATTGTTGGCATAGGTTCGCATCCCTCTAGAGGTTTAAAGAAGGGTGTGGTGGTGAATATAGAATCCACCGTGCAATCAATACAACGTGCTATAGAAGAGGCAGAGCTAATGGCGGGCTGCCAAATACACTCGGTGTACGCGGGCATAGCCGGCAGCCATATACGCAGCTTAAATTCTCACGGCATAGTGGCTATACGCGATCGCGAAGTGTATCCCTTGGACTTGGAAAGAGTGATAGATGCAGCGCAGGCGGTAGCGATACCTGCCGATCAAAAAGTACTACATATATTGCCGCAGGAATACGTCATAGACACGCAAGAGGGTATTAAAGAGCCTTTGGGTATGTCGGGCGTGCGTTTAGAAGCCAAGGTACATTTAGTGACTTGCGCAGTAAACGCGGCTCAAAACATAGAGAAATGTATACGCCGCTGTGGATTGGAAGTGGAAGATATTATTTTAGAGCAGTTGGCTTCTAGTTATGCGGTGTTAACCGATGACGAAAAAGACCTAGGTGTTTGCTTGGTAGATATCGGTGGCGGCACCACAGATATTGCCATTTTTACTGAAGGCTCTATACGTCACACCGGTGTTATTCCTATTGCTGGTGATCAGGTAACGAATGATATTGCCATGGCTTTGCGCACGCCTACGCAACACGCTGACGAGATTAAAATTAAATACGCTTGTGCCTTAACGCAGTTGGCGGGCGCGGATGAATCTATCAAAGTGCCCAGCGTGGGCGATAGGCCGCCTCGCGAACTATCACGGCAAGCATTAGCGGAAGTGGTAGAGCCGCGCTATGACGAATTGTTTACCTTAGTGCAGGCAGAGTTACGCCGCAGTGGTTACGAAGATTTAATCGCTGCCGGCATAGTGTTAACCGGCGGCACCTCCAAAATGGAAGGAGTGGTTGAGTTAGCCGAAGAGATTTTCAACACACCGGTACGCATAGGCTCGCCACAGAATATCAGCGGCCTTACCGACATAGTCCGCAACCCGATTTACTCTACCGGTGTGGGCTTATTAATATACGGTTTAAAGCAGCAGGAGCCGGGGGCGATTAGAAGTCGCTCAGCGAACACGACAAACAATACGGGCAAAATGAGCCGTATTAAAGAATGGTTTAAAAATAATTTTTAATTTTTTAATTAATGTAAAAAAGTTACTCATGCCAACATTGGTTGGAATCGGTAAAAACAAAAAAGGGAGAAGGAAAATGTTTGAACTCGTTGATAATGTGCCCCAAAGCGCAGTCATTAAAGTAATTGGTGTAGGCGGTGGCGGCGGTAATGCTGTGCGTCACATGATAGATTCGGGTGTGTCTGGTGTAGATTTTATTTGCGCCAATACCGATGCTCAGGCTTTAACGGATTTAGCTTCTTCGACGGTTTTACAGTTGGGAGGCAACATCACTAAAGGTTTGGGCGCAGGCGCCAATCCGGAAGTGGGTAGGCATGCAGCTTTAGAAGATAGAGAGCGCATAGCCGAAGCCATACACGGTGCCGATATGATTTTTATTACCGCTGGCATGGGTGGCGGTACCGGTACCGGTGCGGCACCGGTAGTTGCTGAAGTGGCTAAAGAGATGGGCATCTTAACGGTAGCTGTAGTGACGCGTCCCTTCCGTTTTGAAGGTAAGAAGCGCATGAAGATTGCCGATGAGGGTATGCTGGAATTACAGCAGCATGTGGATTCACTTATCACTATTCCTAACGAAAAATTGTTAGAAGTGTTAGGTAAAAACACGCCGTTAATCGAAGCCTTTAAAACCGTTAACAATGTATTACTAGGTGCGGTGCAGGGTATAGCGGATTTGATTATCAACCCAGGCCAAATCAACGTCGACTTTGCAGATGTGCGCACAGTGATGTCAGAAATGGGTATGGCGATGATGGGTGCCGGTTCGGCTCGCGGTGAAAATCGTGCCCGTGAAGCGGCAGAAATGGCTATACGCAGCCCCTTGCTGGATGATATTAATCTGGAAGGTGCGCGCGGTATTTTAGTTAATATTACTGCTGGTCCTGATATGTCTCTGGGTGAGTTTGCTGAGGTCGGTGACATTATTGAAGCGTTGGCCTCTGAAAATGCGACTATAGTTACCGGTACTGCGATGGATCCAAGCCTGGGCGACGAGCTGCGGGTGACTGTGGTAGCGACGGGTTTAGGTGGTCATCAATCGATGGCTAAGCCAGAAAAAGTAGCGGATACTAAGCCTTTAGAGGTGGTGAACCCCGACTATAGCAAGCTGGATAGACCTACGGTGATGCGCACTAGCGGTGCTAACGCACTTAAGCGTGAACACAGCGTGGCCCCTAGCGAAGATAGAGATATGGAATATTTAGACATTCCAGCATTTCTACGTCGCCAAGCCGATTAAACGTAGAGCTGGGCAATATCACTGAGGGTTTGGCGATACTATTGAACTCTGGTAGTATTCGCGCCTCAAAATCCGGGCCTCGCATGTGGCGTATGCCACAGACGAATAGCTGAGCAAAAGTAGCCATGATTAAACAGCGTACCTTAAGAAATGCAATCCGTGCCACCGGCGTAGGCCTGCACACGGGTGAAAAGGTGTACCTAACCTTATTACCTGCCCCTATAGACACGGGGATTGTATTTCGTCGCACCGATCTTGATCCTGTGGTCGAAATTCCTGCGCGCGCAGAGAATGTCGGCGATACCACTTTATCAACCACCTTAATACAAGATGGCGTGCGTGTTTCAACGGTAGAGCATTTACTGTCGGCTATGGCAGGCTTGGGTATAGATAACGCCTATATAGAGCTAAGTGCGGCCGAAGTGCCCATTATGGATGGTAGTGCGGGCCCTTTTGTCTTCCTGATTCAGTCAGCGGGTATACAAGAGCAAGAAAAGGCCAAGCAGTTTATACGCATTAAACAACCGATATCGGTAGAAGATGGCGACAAAATAGCCAGCTTCCTCCCTTTTGATGGCTTTAAGGTGTCATTTACTATCGATTTCGATCATCCGGTATTTCGCGACCGCAAGGCCAGTGCCGAATTAGATTTTTCCAGTACCTCTTTTGTGAAAGAAGTTAGCCGTGCCAGAACCTTTGGTTTTATGCATGAAATTGAATACCTGCGCTCCAAGGGCCTGGCCCAAGGCGGCAGTGTAGACAATGCTATTGTGGTTGATGAGTACCGCATCCTCAATGAAGATGGCCTGCGTTACGAAGATGAGTTTGTTAAGCACAAGGTGCTGGACGCTATTGGTGATTTATATTTATTGGGCAATAGCTTGATAGGTGAGTTTAAAGCCCATAAATCTGGCCATGCCCTTAATAATGCTTTGTTGCGCAGCCTAATCGCCAAGCCAGAGGCTTGGGAAGTAGTGACTTTTGACGATAAAGACACTGCCCCCATCTCTTATATGGCCCCCGTTTCGGCGGTATAAACCCCTATAAACCACGGTTGATGGGCTTTTGTTATAGCGTGAGCTACTAGGCAAAAGCTGCTTTAGCTGTCGGCTTTTTGGGTTATAAGTTGGTAATTGCGGCATTTATATGCCATATTTGCACGCAATTCTGGGTTAGTAGTACTCAGCTAGCCCCGTGGCTGGTCAATAAAAGAAGCCAATAAAACAGCACATACTTATGAAAGTTATCATTGTTAACGATAAACATGCTGAGTCTAAAACTCTTTCCCTAGGGTTGTGGACGCGCACCCTGCTGTCGCTATGTTTATTGGGCGCGCCTTTGGCTACCGGTATTTATGTAGGTTACCAAGCGGGTCACGATGATGAAGTTTTAGATCACAGCGCGCTGCAATTGTTAAAAGATCGCAGTGAGCAGCAGCAGCAAGAGCTTAGTGATGCCAAGCGGCAGGCCGAGCAACAACTGCAAGCCCTAACCCTACGCATGGCCGAGCTACAATCGCGGCTGGTGCGCTTAGACGCTCTGGGCGAGCGCGTTACCACCATCGCCAAGTTAGACAAAGGCGAATTCGACTTTAGCCAAATGCCCGCTCTGGGTGGCCCCGAAACCGATGACTTGGGCCAAAGCTACTCGCAAACCGATTTTGTTAGCAATATGGACGAGCTGTTGGCCAAGGTTGATGACCGTGCCCAGCAGTTAGAAATATTAGAAACACTATTAGCTAATCGCAAAATTCAAGACGATATCTTCCTCGCTGGCCGACCTATCAAAAAAGGTTGGATGTCTTCTCGCTTTGGTCATAGGGCCGACCCGTTTACTGGCCGCGCTGCTATACACGAAGGGGTAGATTTTGCTGGCAAAGAAGGCTCGGCAGTTATCTCTGTAGCCGCAGGTGTAGTCACCTGGGCTGATAAGCGTTACGGCTATGGCCAAATGGTAGAAGTTAACCACGGCGGTGGTTATGTTACCCGCTATGGCCACAATAAAGAGCACCTAGTAAAGGTGGGCGATATTGTTAAGAAAGGCCAAGAGATTGCTCTAATGGGTAGTACTGGCCGCTCTACTGGCCCCCATGTTCATTTTGAAGTCTATAAGCACGGTCGCGCCGTCGATCCAGCTGCATATATACATCGCACCAACCGATAGTTTTGCCTCTCTAGCTAATTCTTAGCAGTTTCTTCTGATATATCTTATCTGGCTATGCCTGTCGCGACGACTGTGACAAAGATATATTCTCAGCCACACAACATTTTAATAGTGAAAGTTATGATTGGTAATGTTCTTAAAAAAGTATTCGGCAGTAAAAATGACCGTGAATTAAAGCGCATGAGCAAAACGGTTGAGCTCATTAATGCGCAAGAGGAGGGTCTAAAGGCTTTAGATGACAGCCAGTTACAAGCCAAAACCGACGAATTTAAAAAACGTTTAGAGCAAGGTAGTAGCCTGGATGAATTATTGCCTGAGGCGTTTGCGGTAGTGCGTGAGGCTGGCCGTCGAGTAATGGCTATGCGCCACTTTGATGTGCAAATGATAGGTGGTATTACGTTGCACCAGGGGCGTATTTCTGAAATGCGCACCGGTGAAGGTAAAACATTAATGGCGACCTTGCCGGTATACCTCAACGCTATAGGCGGCAAAGGTGTGCACGTGGTTACTGTCAATGATTACTTGGCGCAACGGGATGCCGAGTGGATGCGCCCTCTGTATAACTTTTTAGGTTTGAGCGTGGGAGTCGTGGTTTCTGGACAGGATAGCGAAGCCAAGCGCGCGGCCTATGCGGCTGACATTACCTACGGCACCAATAATGAATATGGCTTTGATTATCTGCGCGATAACATGGCGTTTTCTAAAGAGGATAGATTTCAGCGCGGCTTAAATTTTGCCATTATCGATGAGGTGGACTCGATACTCATAGACGAAGCACGTACTCCTTTGATTATCTCTGGCCCAGCCGAAGATAATTCTGCCTTATACAAACGCATTAATCTCTTTATCCCTAAGCTAGAGGAACAGATAGATGTAGAGGGAGATGAAGAGCAGGAAGAAACCGGCCACTATAAAATTGATGAAAAGACTAGGCAGGTAGAAATGACTGAGGCCGGTCATTTATTTGTTGAAGAGCTATTGATTAACGATGGTTTACTGGCAGAAGGTGAGAGCCTGTACTCGGCCACTAATTTATCTTTGTTGCAGCATGTTTACTCAGGCTTGCGGGCCCATAAATTATTCCATCGTGATGTGGAATATATTATTGAAAACCGCCAGGTGGTGCTAATCGATGAGCATACTGGCCGCACCATGGCTGGCCGTCGTTTATCAGAGGGTTTGCACCAAGCCATAGAGGCAAAAGAGGAGTTGGAGGTGCAAGCCGAAAGCCAAACCTTAGCCTCTACTACCTTCCAGAACTTTTTCCGCCTATACAATACCTTATCGGGCATGACCGGCACCGCCGACACCGAGGCTTTTGAATTTCACCAAATTTATGGTTTGGATGTGGTAGTCATACCTACTAACGTGCCCATAATCAGAAAAGATTTAAATGACCTAGTGTATTTATCTTTGGAAGAAAAATACCAGGCCATAGTGGATGATGTTAGAGAGCTGGTAAAAAAGGGCGCACCTATTTTAGTGGGTACGGCGTCGGTAGAAACGTCGGAAGCGCTATCAACTTTATTTAAAAAATCCAAAATCGATCACAAAGTGCTAAACGCCAAATACCATGAGCAAGAAGCCAGCATTATTGCCCAAGCGGGTAGTCCTGGGGCAGTCACTATCGCTACCAATATGGCGGGTCGTGGTACTGATATCGTATTGGGTGGCAGTGTAGACGTAGAAATTGCCGCGGTGGACGATCCCAGCGAAGCGCAGATAAAAGCATTGCGTGATGCTTGGGCCCTGCGCCATAAAAAAGTAATAGAAGCGGGCGGCCTGCATATTATAGGCACCGAGCGTCATGAATCACGGCGTATAGACAACCAGCTGCGTGGCCGTGCCGGTAGGCAAGGTGACCCAGGGTTATCGCGTTTTTATCTATCTATGGATGATAGTTTAATGCGTATTTTTGCTTCTGAGCGAGTAAAAATGTTTATGCAAAAATTGGGCATGGAAAAGGGTGAGGCCATAGAGCACAGCATGGTTACCAACTCTATAGAAAAAGCCCAGAAGAAAGTAGAAGGCCGTAACTTTGATATCCGTAAGCAATTATTAGAATACGATGATGTTGCCAATGATCAGCGTCAAATTGTGTATCAGCAGCGGGTAGAGTTATTAGAAGCTGAAGATATACACGACACCATAGAAGCGATACGCGAAGATGTGGTGCATGATTTAGTGAGTGAGTATATCCCTCCACAAAGCATAGAAGAGCAGTGGGATGTTCCCGGTTTAGAAAACCGCTTAGAGACCGAATTTGCTACGGAGTGCCCAATACAAGAATGGCTGGATAGCGACGACCAGTTACACGAAGAAAGCCTGCGGCAAAAAATTCTCAGCGCGGTAAAAGCTAGCTACGATCAAAAAATGGCTGAGATAGGCGACGAGCTACGCCAAGTTGAAAAACATATTATGTTGCAGGTGCTGGATGGCTTGTGGAAAGAGCATTTGGCGACTATGGATCATCTGCGTCAGGGCATACATTTGCGTGCCTATGCACAGAAAAACCCCAAACAAGAATATAAGCGCGAAGCGTTTGAGTTGTTCCAAGAAATGTTGGTTAACTTAAAGTTTGAGGTGGTGAAGTTTTTATCTCATGTGCGTATACAACATGAAGATGAAGTTAAAGCTTTAGAAGAGCAGCGTCGCAAAATCGAAGCCATGCAGCAAATGGAGTTTAACCACCCCAGTGCTGATTCCGGTTTGGTTGGCGATCAAGCTGAGCAGGCCGATGAACAGGAACCCTTTGTGCGCGAAGGCCGTAAAGTGGGTCGCAATGAGCCTTGCCCTTGTGGCTCGGGTAAGAAGTTTAAACAATGTCACGGTAAATTAGCTAACGCATAAAGCGTGGGTAACGTGTAATAGTGTGGAGTATTGAAAATGGCTGTTGGGTCTGGAAACTTGCCAGAGTTACACGATGTTGAAGGTTTTCGTTTAGGTATAGCCAGTGCCGGTATTAAAACGCCCGGCCGCCGCGACCTAGTAGTAATGGAAATTTGTGCCGGTGCCAGTGTCGCGGGCGTGTTTACCCAAAATGCCTTTTGTGCGGCACCAGTACAAGTGGCCAAACGTCACATCGCAGCAGAAGCGTCACGCTATCTATTAGTCAATACCGGCAATGCAAATGCCGGTACCGGCGCGCAGGGTGTTACCGACAGCGAGCAGTGCTGCGTCTTCTTGGCGGAGCAAGCGGGTGTTATCCCAGAGCAGGTTTTACCCTTTTCTACCGGCGTGATTGGCGAATTATTAGACGTAAGTAAAATAGCGAAGGCGATTCCTCAGGCGATAGCCGATTTAAAACCTGATAATTGGGTGGCGGCTGCCGAAGGTATTATGACTACCGATACCCGTCCAAAAGCCGCCTCGCGCCAATTTGAATTGGCTGGCGCTACGGTTAACGTCACCGGCATTGCCAAGGGCGCGGGCATGATCAAGCCAAATATGGCGACCATGCTAGGTTATATCGCCACCGATGCTGCCGTAGACCAAGCCCTATTAAATAAAATGGTGCTAGAAGCCAGCAACCTATCCTTTAACCGCATCACCATCGATGGCGACACCTCCACTAATGATGCCTGCATCTTAGTGGCTACTGGCAAAGCTGCATTGGCTCCACTCAATAGTGAAGAAGATGCTTTGTATCAACCTTTGATGGATGCGATTTGCAGTGTCTTTATAGAATTAGCACAAGGTTTGGTGCGCGATGGTGAAGGCGCCAGTAAATTCGTGACGGTTAAGGTTGTCGGCGGTAAAACCGAACAAGAAACCTTGGCGGTGGCGTTTACCGTGGCGGAATCGCCTTTGGTGAAGACAGCGCTATTTGCCAGCGACCCAAACTGGGGCCGTTTACTGGCCGCCATAGGCCGCGCCGGCGTTGAAAATCTTGATGTTAATAACGTCAGCGTGCAATTGAATGAGGTGTTAATTGCCGAACATGGCTGCCGTGCTGCCAGCTATACCGAAGAGCAGGGGCAGGCGGTAATGGATAAAGAAGAAATCACTATCACGATAGATTTAGCGCGAGGCGAGCAACACAGCACGGTGTGGACGACGGACTTGTCGTACGACTATGTGCGTATCAATGCCGATTACCGCAGCTAGCTTGCCAGTATGAGCCAGCCAGTGCATGTTGCGGTGGGCGTTATCGTTAACGCCCAACAGCAAATTCTTATTGCGTTACGCCACGACAGCAGCCATCAGGGCGGCTTGTGGGAGTTTCCCGGCGGTAAGGTGGAAGCTAACGAGAGCGTGCAGCAGGCGCTGATTAGAGAGCTGGAAGAGGAGTTAGGCATTAATGCCCAGCGCTTTCAGGCTTTAACCCAAATACACCACGATTACGGCGATAAAACGGTGCATTTAGATGTGTGGTGGGTGACTGCGTTTAGTGGCGAGCCAGTAGGGCGTGAAGGCCAGCCACTTAAATGGGTGGCTGCAGCTGAGCTTACGGATTTTGATTTCCCCAAGGCGAATACGCCTATTATTGATGCGGTGTTACAGTCGCTTAGCTAAGCGCTAATCCTGTGGCGGCAAGTCACCGGATAATAAATCGTCATACACCGAATTACCGCCTATCAAATTTTCCTCATTGGCCCAGGCCACAAAATCTTTATCTTTGCAGCTCTGTGCGCAAAAGGGGCGGTAGGGGTTATTAGTATCCCACTGTAGTTTACGTTTACAGCTGGGGCATTCTATTGTCAGTGCATTAGTCATGGTGATGGCTTTACAGTTGCGGGCTAAGGGTTAAATACTCGGTGTGTAGTGTAGCAATTTTTTGCTGCAGTGCGGCAACATCCTCGCTGTTATCGATCACATCGTCGGCAAGTTTTAGGCGCTCTTGCCTAGAGGTTTGGCTGTCGATAATGCGCTGTATTTGTTCGCGGTTGTTATTGTCGCGGTTACTGGCACGCTCTAGTTGCAAGGCGACAGGTACGTCAATCACTAGTATGCGATCACAGAGTTGTTGTTGATCGGTTTCTAATAATAAAGGCGATACAAAGAGAGTATAGGGGCTGCTAACGTTGGCTAATTGCTCTGTGATGTTTAAGCGAATTAGCGGGTGTAGTAGTTGCTCTAGCCAGGTTTTTTGTTCGGGGCTTTGAAAAATAATATCGCGTAATTGAGCGCGATTGAGTTCGCCATCAGGACGTAAAATGCTGCTGCCAAAATGCTCACTGATACGCGCCAAGGCGGGGCTGCCCTTGGCGACGACGAGCCGCGCCACTTCATCCGCATCAACAATATCTATGCCCAGCTGCTTAAAATAATCGCTGGCAGCGGTTTTGCCGCTACCTATGCCGCCAGTCAGGCCAATGATTAACGGGCGCGATGTACTCACTTTTACTGCAGGCCGGCAAACTGTAAATAGCTGCGGGTGATGTGGTCGCCCCACAAAAAGGCTATCCAGCCGGCGATGGCTAAGTAAGGGCCAAAGGGTATGGCAGTGTCGCGGCCTTTATTATTGAGTAGCATTAATGCAATACCAATAATCGCGCCCACCAGTGATGACAGCAAGATAATGATAGGCAGGCTCTGCCAACCCATCCACGCGCCCAGTGCTGCCAGTAATTTAAAATCACCAAAGCCCATGCCTTCTTTGCCGGTTAATAGCTTAAAGACCCAGTACACAGTCCATAGGCTTAAGTAACCAAAAACTGCTCCCCAGAGTGCGTTTTCTAAGCTGGTATAAAGGCCAAAGGCGTTGCAGATCAGGCCCAACCATAATAAAGGTAGAGTGATTTGATCGGGCAATAGCTGGGTGTCGGCATCTATCATGGTGAGGGCGATTAAGGCCCAAGTTAGTAATAGCGCGGCTACTAACTCGTAACCCATACCCAACTGCCAAATTAGTATGCCCGATAATAAGCCGCTAACGGCCTCTATAATGGGGTAGCGTAAAGATATGGGGTTTTGGCAGCGGGCGCATTTACCTTTTAGCAGCAGGTAGCTGATGACAGGGATATTTTGCCAGGGCTTAATTTCTTTTTTGCAGTTGGGGCAGTGGGAGTTAGGAAAAGCGAGATTAAACTTTTCGGGTTTTTCATCTGCACCAACTTCCGCCAATTCAAGAATATAGCGGCACTCCGACTGCCATTCTTTTTCCATCATCACCGGCAAGCGGTATATCACCACATTGAGAAAGCTACCTACTAGTAGCCCTAAAATAACTACCCCGCTGATCAATAACGCGGGGTAGAAGGGGTATAACTCTATGAGTGTTTGCATAGTTTAGATTGCGGCACCTAGCATGAATATGGGTAGGTACATGGCTATCATCAAACCACCTATCAGCACACCTAAAATAGCCATGATGATGGGTTCGAGTAAGGCTGTCATACCGTCCACCATATTGTCGACTATATCTTCAAAATGGGTGGCTACTTTTTCTAGCATGGTGTCTAGAGCGCCGGACTCCTCACCTATGGCCACCATTTGCAACACCATACTGGGGAATAGTCCGGAAGCGCGTATAGCTTGATTTAATTGCGTGCCGGTGGTGACTTCATCTTTAATTTTGATAATGGCATCTTTGTAGATAACATTGCCAGCGGTGCCGGCTACCGCCTCTAGTGCGTCGACTAAAGGTACGCCGGCAGCAAAAGTGGTTGATAGGGTACGGGCAAAGCGGGCGATAATAGAGTTGAAAATAATATCGCCGATTATGGGGATTTTTAAGATGATTTTGTCGGCAGCATACGATACGGCTTCCGAGCGTTTAATAGCCTCTTTTAAAGTAAATACCGAGCCTATAATGCCTACCAGAATAATCATCCACCATGCGATGACAAAGTCGGATAGCCCCATAACCATTTTGGTGAAAGCAGGTAAATCAGCCCCGAAACTTTCAAATGATTGAGCAAATTGTGGGATAACCTTAATTAACAGTAATGCGGTAACCACTAAGGCAATCACCAAAATAGCAATAGGGTAGGTCATGGCCTTTTTAATTTTGGCTTTTAAGGCTTCCGATTTTTCTTTATAGGTAGCTACCCTATCCAGCATGGTTTCCAGGGTGCCGGATTGTTCACCTGAGGCTATCAGGCTACAAAATAGCTCATCAAAATACTTGGGATGTTTGGCGATAGAGGGGGCAAAGCCAGAGCCGGAGGCAACATCGTTTTTGATTTCTAGCACCAAGTCGCGCATAGAGGGGTTGTCTAAACCCTCAGCAACTATGTCGAAGCTCTGCACCAGCGGTACACCGGCCTTCATCATAGTAGCAAGCTGACGGGTAAAGATGGCGACATCGGCAGGGCTTATTTTTTTGCCAGCACTAAACAGGGGCTTGGATTTTTTCTTAACCGATTTGGCTATCACCCCCTGCTTGCGCAACTGGGCTTTAACCATGGTTTGGTTAGAGCCCTGTATTTGGCCGTTAACCTCTTTACCTTGTTTATTGGTGCCTTTATAGATAAAGGTACTGGTTTTTATTGTGGTTGCCATCGATTAATCCTTGGTGACGCGGTTAACTTCTTCTAAGCTGGTTAAACCTTGAGCGGCTTTTAGTAAGGCCGAGCGCCGCAGGTCATTAAAGCCTTCCTTTCTAGCAATTTTATCAATTTCTATAGAGTTGCCGCCGTCCATAATAATCTGAGACAGGGCGGGAGTAATGCGAACGACTTCATAAATCCCGACACGACCTTTATAGCCATTGGTGCATTTGTCGCAGCCTACGGCTTTCATTAGGGTAATATCTTCCAAGTCACTTTCTAGGAAGCCTTCGTCTAATAACACTTCTCTAGGTATTTCGGTAGGTTCTGCGCAGTGGGAGCATAAACGGCGACCTAGCCGCTGTGCAATGATTAAATTAACCGAGGTGGCGATATTGAAGGCAGCTACCCCCATATTCATCAAACGGGTAATGGTTTCAGCGGCGCTATTGGTGTGCAGGGTAGACATAACCATATGGCCGGTTTGCGCCGCTTTAATGGAGATTTCGGCAGTTTCCAAATCACGGATCTCGCCTACCATAATAATGTCGGGATCTTGGCGCAGGAAGGAGCGCAGCGCTTCGGCGAAGGTGAGCCCCACCTTGGGGTTAACATGGCACTGGTTAATGCCCTCTAAGTTGATTTCCACCGGGTCTTCGGCGGTGGATATATTACGCTCGGGCTGATTCAATATATTGAGGCCGGTATATAGCGATACGGTTTTACCACTGCCGGTAGGGCCGGTTACCAAAATCATGCCCTGTGGCTGGTTGAGCGCCTGCATATACAGCTCTTTCTGCTCTGGCTCATAGCCCAGCGCATCTATACCCATCTGCGCGCTACTGGGGTCTAAGATACGCAGCACCACTTTTTCGCCGAATAGGCAGGGCAGGGTGTTAACCCGAAAATCGATGGCGCGCTTTTTGGATAATCGCATTTTAATACGGCCATCCTGAGGCAGGCGGCGCTCAGAGATATCCATTTGCGACATAACCTTTAAGCGTGATGATAGCCTACCGGCTAAAGACATGGGCGGGCGGGCGACTTCTTGTAATATGCCGTCAGTTCGAAAACGTACCCGGTAGCTTTTTTCGTAAGGCTCAAAGTGTATATCGGAGGCGCCGCTTTTAATGGCATCGATAAGTACTTTGTTAACAAAGCGCACGATGGGAGTTTCATCAGCGCCGTCACCGGCTTTATCGTCTTTGCCACCAGCTTCGTCCACGGCTTCTATGTCTAGGTCTTCCAGGCCTGCATCATCGAGGTCGCCCAAGCCGCCTAGGGGCTCATCGTTGGCTTCTATAAAGTCGTGTAGGGCCTTGGCTAACAGCTCTTCATTAACCAATACCGCATCGGTATTAATGCCGGTGTGAAACTTGATTTCGTCCAGGGCGCGCAGATTGGTGGGGTCGGATACGGCAATAAATAGGCGATTGCCGCGTCTAAACAGCGGTAGCGAGTGGTGTTTTTGCACCAGTTTGATGTCGATTAGCTCCCTGGGGATAACCTCTTTATTAAAAGCGGAGAGGTCAAATAAGGGCGCGCCAAATTCATCGGCGGCGGCCTCGGCTATGGTGGCGCTATCCAAATAGTTATTGGTAACTAGGTGGCTAACAAAATGGAGCTTCTCTTTGGCCGCCTCTTGCTGCGCCTTTTGGGCTATCTCTTCGCTTAGGGCGCCGTCTCTAACTAGCCGCCTGGCTAAACCGTTTAACGCAATAGGTGCTTGGGTGTTCATATTATTATCTACTTTAAACGTGTTTGTGTTGTGTTTAGGTATTGTTGCTGACAAAAAGTGTCACAATGTTGTTGTTTTTGAAACAAAAGCCCATTAAAGCATGGTTGTTGATAAGGCTACTATAATTTAAACAAAACTCCAGTTTTTGCTTGTAATCCCTTATTTTTCAACTAGTTTTTAGTTCTGATAGTGCGGCTTTGCGTAGTTGGCACGCGACTTGAATTGTAAATGCTCAAGTGGTGAAAGGCACTGAAAAGTTTTAATGAGGTCAGCTGATCTCAATAAAGTAAATGTTATCTTAGGAGAAACACAATGAAGAAAATACAACAGGGTTTTACCCTAATTGAATTAATGATTGTTATTGCGATCATCGGTATTTTGGCGGCAACGGCTTTACCTGCCTACCAAGACTACACTAAGCGTAGCCGCGTAAGTGAAGGTTTAGCACTTGCTAGTTCATTTAAATTACATGTAGTAGATCTACATGCCAATGGCGCTTGGACGGCAGTGACTGGTTATAGTGCAAACTCACCTGCGTTTAATGCGACTGATAATGTTGCGGGTATTGCTATTACTGAGGCTACTGGTGATGTGACGGTAACGTTTACTGCGCGTGTAGGTAATGCGGCCGCTCAAACTATTATCTTAGTGCCTTACTCTGGTGGTGTTGCGGCTCCGGTAGCCTTGCCTGTGGGAACTGCTGCTTTTACCCCTGCCGCAGGTAATATTGGTTGGAGATGTCGTGCTTTAAATTCGGTATTTGGTGTAGGTACAGCCGGTACTTTACCAGCTAACTTGGCTCCTTCTGAGTGTCGTTAATATAGTTATCTTTTAGTATGTAAAGGCGCTTCGGCGCCTTTTTTGTACTTAAAATTTGAGAGTTGATTGTGTTGAAAGTAAAGCTTAAAGCGGCGTTGTTGCATCTACTGGCATCTGTGCTGGTGGTTTCTTGTGCCGCGGTGTTAGTGTTTTATGTTTGGTATCCCGGTGAGTTTTCTAGCATGCTCGGAGGCCTAGAACTGTTTTTATTTGTAGCTATGTGTGAGGTGTTATTGGGGCCGGTAATTTCTCTGGTGATATATAACCCCGCCAAGCCGAAAAAAGAGCTGTTTAGAGATTATGCGATTGTGTTGTCTATTCAATTAGCCGCGTTGATTTATGGTTTGTATGCGGTTGCTTTGTCACGGCCTGTTTATTTAGTGTTTGTTAAAGACCGCATAGAGGTGATAGCAGCCGTTGAAATTGATGAGGTGGATTTAAAGGCTGCGAAATATACTGAATATTCGCGGTTGAGTTGGTCGGGATATAAAAGAGTATGTGTTGACGCGCCAACAGATAAAGACGAAAAAAGTGAATTGTTATTTTCGGCAGTAGAAGGGAAAGATATTCAACATTATCCTAAATATTATCGTCCTTGCGGCAACGATGAGGTTATAGCTGCGGCGTATGCATCCGCTAGGTTAAAAGAAATTGTTAAGAGTAAATTGGGTGAGGGTGCGTTGTTTAAAGAAGTGGCGAATATGGAGTATAGCTGGCTACCCATTAAACACCGGTTTGGCGTTTGGGTTGAAATATATATGGATAAAGACTTGGAGCGAGCATCGTATATCGCCGTTAATCCATATGATGAGTCTTGATAGTTTAATAGAGTGAATGCTGATGGCAGCTAATATTCATTGTTGTTGGTGTTATAAATGGGGTCGAGTGGAGGTGGGTATGAGCGTTAATCATTACAGAGGCTTTACATTAATCGAGTTGATGATAGTTATTGCTATAATTGGTATTTTGGCCGCAACTGCTTTGCCTGCATATCAAGATTATACTAGGCGGACTCGTGCCGCAGAGGGGCTAGTTTTGGTTGTTCCATTCAAAATAAATGTATCGGAAATTCACGCCAACGGACGTTTTTCTGCAGCGGGATATAGTGCAAATGCGCCAGTATTTACAGATACGGTTAACGTGTCTAATGTGACTATTAATCCAGCAACAGGTGAGCTGGCAATAATATACACAGCGCGAGTGGGCACAGCTGTAGGGCAAATTCTATATTTAACACCGTTTGCGGGAGGAGTAAATACGCCAGCACTGTTGCCTGATGCTACTGTGGTGTTTACGCCAGCAAATGGCGTTATCAATTGGCGATGCCGCTCTGCGGGTTCTGTTTTTGCTGTCGGTACAGTTGGAACATTACCTGCTCAGTTGTCACCTTCGGAATGTAGATAATGGTTACGGTTGGTATTTCTCTGATGATGTCTAGCGCAGCAAGGCTGCGTAGGTAATAACATTGTCAGTCTTTCGGGGCATGGCGGGTTTATTAAACAAACCGCATAGACAAATCAACAGCCCGACAATGCTTAGTCAAACCCCCAATAGAAATATAATCCACCCCAGTCTCGGCAATGGGCAGTAAGGTTTCATCAGTCACATTGCCCGAGGCTTCTAGTTTAGCTTTGCCATTGGTTAGCGCCACACTGTCACGCATCATGGCTAAAGTAAAGTTGTCCAGCATGACGATATCGGCGCCTGCATCTAAGGCTAGTTTTAACTCTTCTAGGCTTTCGACTTCTATTTCTACCAGCTTGCCTGGGGCTTGTTGCTTGGCGGTGTTAACGGCGTTGTTGATGCCGCCGCAGGCTGCGATGTGGTTTTCTTTAATTAAAAAGGCGTCGTATAGGCCTATGCGGTGGTTAAAGCAACCGCCCTGGGTCACGGCGTATTTTTGGGCGTTGCGCAGGCCGGGTATGGTTTTGCGGGTGTCTAAGAGTTTTACGGTGGTGCCCGCGACTATATCGGCGTAATGCTTACAGGTGGTAGCGGTGCCTGACAACAGCTGTAAAAAGTTGAGGGCGGCGCGCTCACCGGTGAGTAGGCTTCTAGCAGAACCGCTTAATTCAAATAACACTTGATCGGGTTGGGCGAGTTCGCCGTCGCTCACTTTCCAGTCAACGGTAACGCTGGGGTCTACTTGTTTGAACACCTCGTCTACCCAGGCCTGGCCGCAAATAATGGCTTGTTCGCGGGTGATAACACGGGCTAGTGCTTGCTCAGCAGCGGGGATGAGTTGCGCGGTAATATCGCCGTCGCCTATATCTTCTGCTAAGGCGTGGCGTACGGTGCTGGTTAAATCGTGCTGGGCGTAATGCGGTAGGCTCATAACAGTGTTTATGCTTCGCGAGTAAAGGTTAACTATTCTAGCAGCTTAGGTTTACTGCCGCAGTATTAGCAGATCACCTTTTTGGCTAAATTCTAATTGTTTTAGAGCACTCATGCCCAACAAAATAACATCGCCATTCATGCCGGGGTTAATGCTGGCTTTAACATTGCGCAGGGTGATGTTGCCAAAACTGAGCTTGTTGATTTCGGTGCTATAGGCGGTAGCTATGCCATTGGCGGTGGTTACCTGCTGCTGTCGTCCCCGTTTTAATTGCAGACGTTGGGCTAGGCTGCTAGGCACGGCAACGTGGGTGGCACCGGTATCTAATAAAAACACCACGGCCTGCTGGTTAATCGTGCCGCTGACTAGGTAGTGATGCTGGTGGTTGGGTTTGAGTATGACTTCCCTAAGCCCTTGTTGGTATTGGCTGTCAGGTTGTTGATTGGGGTTGTATTGATCCTCATACCATTGCTGAAACCCCGCGCCCAGTAGTGCAATGATGATGACCCAGGCCATGATGTACATGCCTGTGCCTAATTTACTGTGGGAGGATTGCTGATTCATAGACCTAAGCTGTTTACATTAATAGCGGGCGTATCCCTGTGCTTTAATAACTAATTGTACTAGGGTTTATAGCGATATAGGGAGTATCTGTGATCAGGTTCTCGATATCGTATAAAGGGGCGGCTGCTCTGGTTTAAATCTTATACTATCAAAGTAAGACTAATTTATTGAGCTTTACCCCGATGCCTTGTTGATAAGGTTTTTTCTTGTCTCTAAGGATGGGGGGAGTGCGGTATCACGAGGGTAGTAATGGCTAATTTTGGCTTAACATCAAAAAACAAGGCAAAGGTTGTGGCTATAGATAGCGGCTATATAGATAGTGCCTATATGCAGGTGCGACTGCCTGCTGTTTTTGTCGATATCAAAGAGCGCGCGCAGCAAAGCTGCATGCCTTTGTTGCAGGCCTTATTTGATCATGTAGACGACGCCCTGTTTGAAATGGCCGACAAAGCTGACAGCAACGCCGCACAAAATATGTATTTTGAGTCCATGCGCGAAGTGAGGTTGAAGCGCCGCGGCATGGAGCTGACCTTTTTAAAAACTATCGATGAGGCGTTTTATGCGGTAGTGAGTGCCAGCCCGCAAACTAGCAGCGAGGATGAAATCAGCGCCGCTGAACTTAGCTTGGTAGCGCATGATCAGCTAGAAGAGCTTATGGCCAGCAGCTCCTTAGTGAACAAAGCCGAAAAAGCCTTTATGGAACCCTTAGCGCTGATAATGGCGCGCTTAAATGCTTTACTGGGTGAGCAGCAAACGCTCAGCGCCGAAACCAACCCTTTGGGCCCCACCGTTATTTGTAAGGCCTTTGTGGCTGCTTGCGAAACCCTCGAGACGGACATCAACACCAAGCTAGTCCTGTTTAAATTATTTGATCGCTATGTGATAGAGGGCTTGGGCGCGGTTTACAGCGCCTGCAATAGCTACTTGATTCAATCAGGGGTTTTGGCTGACGCCAGTGCTGCCAATCTAACCGGCGGTGTGGCCAAAGCTAGCGCGGTTAATAACAGCGCCAGCGAGGTGTTTAGTCATTTGCAGGCCTTATTAAAGGCAGCGCCCCACGCCAACGCTAATCAACAGGCGATAGGTTTGCAAGCGACCGGCGAAGCCCCACAAATACCGCATGATAGCTTAATGGCGTTGCTGCAGCTGGTACAGCATCAAGTCGCGCATCAGGCTGCAGAGAATAGCGCCGCGGTGCAATTGGATATACAGCAAGCGTTAAACAGTTTATGTATGGAGCGCATGCCTGGCCAAGCCCTCAGCATAGGGCAAGTGGATGACGACACCATTAACCTCGTGTCCATGCTATTTCAATTTGTATTAGAGGATAGAAACCTCGCCGCCCCCATCAAAACACAATTATCGCGCATGCAAATACCGATAGTGCGTATAGCGATGCAGGATAAAAGCTTTTTTAGCCGCGGCGGTCATCCCGCCCGCAAACTGCTCAATGCCATGGCCACCGCCGCGTTAGGTTGGCAGGAGCCTCAGCAGCTGGAACGCGACCCGCTCTATAAAAAAATAGGCGCCATCGTCGACAATTTGCTGGAAGGTTTTGATAATGATACCGAGTTGTTTGACGATATTTTGGCAGACTTTACCGCCTTTTTAGAGTTGGAGCGTCGTCGCGCCAGCCTCATTGAACAGCGCACGCTAGATGCCGAAGACGGCAAGGCCAAGTCAGAGCTAGCTAGAGCCGCGGTTAAACAACTGCTGCAAGATAAATTACAGGGCGTCGATCTACCACCCGCGATCATGACGCTACTGCAAGATGCTTGGAGCAACGTACTGTTTCTTATCAGTCTCAAAGAGGGGCAGGATAGCCACGCATGGACCGAGGCCGTGCAGGTAGTTGATGACTTATTGTGGAGCGTGTCGGCCATGAGCGCCAGTGATGACCGTAAGCGCTTACTACAGCTAATACCCGGATTACTCAACGCTCTGCGTAAAGGGCTAACCCAAGTCGCCTTTAATCCCTTTGAAATGAACAGTTTGTTTGACGAGCTGGAAAATATACACCTAGCCCAATTAAAACAACCTCTGGCCGAGGCGGCGCAAAACATACCGACCTTGTCGCCGCAAGCTAGCGAGGCTGATGAGCCAGCGCCTAGCGTTAACACAGACGTCGAGCTTGGGGCCGAATTACCTATAGTGGATGAGCCGGCGGCTGTACCAAGCCCAGCCCAGCCAACCAGTGCTGACGAGCTCATTCAAGCCCGTGGTGAGCAAACCCTAGATCAGCTGTTAGAAGGTAGAAAACAATCAGCCGCCGGTGCCAGTAATGATAAATTGATGGCCGAGCTAGATGAGTTGGACGACCTAGAAGGTTTTGGTGAAGACAGTGACACAGCCGTGGCTGAGCAGTCGGCCAATACCGTCGCTACCCATAGCAATCACCGCGTAGACCAGTTGGCGGTAGGCAATTGGCTGGAGATAGTACAAGACGATGGTTCTAAACTGCGCTGCCGCTTGGCTGCCATTATTCGCGGCACTGGCAAATATATCTTTGTGAATCGCGCCGGAATTAAAGTCGCTGAGCGCACTAAAGCGGGCTTGGCACAGGCTGTGGATGAGGGCGAGGTGTCGCTGCTAGACGATGGCCTGCTATTTGATAGAGCGCTAGAGTCGGTAATAGGTAACCTGCGCGAGATGAAAGCGCAGGGTTCTTCTTAGCTCTCATACAAGTTAGCTCTCATGCCAACGGGTTAATTCTCGCGCTAGCCTGTTAAGCCTTACGATAGCCGGTGCTGGTGAATAGCGCGCAATAGGGTGTATGATTCCTCCCAATAAAAACAGGGAGCTGCACTTGAGTACACCGAAATGCCAAGGCCATTGGCTGGCCGAAACCGCCACTTGCCGGCATAATCCATCGCCCAACTACAATGCCCGCCCCGTCCCGCAAACCATCAGCTTATTAGTGATACACAATATCAGCTTGCCCGCCGGCGAGTTTGCTACCCCCTACGTAGAGCAGCTGTTTACCAATTGCCTAGACTGCCAAGCCCACCCCAGCTTCCACGACCTAGAGCGGGTACAGGTTTCCGCCCATCTGTTTATTAATAGAGCGGGTGAAGTCTGCCAATTTGTACCCTTTGATCAACGCGCCTGGCATGCTGGCCAGTCCAGTTTCGCCGGCGTAGTCAACTGTAATGACTACAGTGTAGGGATAGAACTAGAGGGTGCCGACGATATTGCCTATACTCAGGCGCAATATGAAAAATTGGCCGAGCTGAGTCGCTATTTACAGGCTCATTACCCGGCTATTACTAAAGACAGAATCACGGGGCATAGTACAATTGCCCCCGGTCGCAAAACCGATCCCGGCCCGGCCTTTGATTGGCCTTATTTTTATCAATTATTGGAGTTGTCATGATCTTTTTTTCCGTTTTGATAGTGCTGGCTATTTTGCAATTATGGGGCTCGCTCAAGTCTGTGCATCAAGACGCGTGGTTGCAGCAATGGGCGCAGTTGGTCAGCGACAAAATCGCTAACCCCGCGATCAGTTTGAGCTTCGTAGTTGTGTTACCGCTGCTGGCTGTTGCCATGCTGGATTTACTGCTAGACGATGTTTTATTGGGCTTACTGTCATTGGTGCTCTACGTATGGGTATTGCTGTATAGCTTGGGCCGTGGTGAGTTTAACGAAGCTATAGATCACTACTTGATGAGCTGGCGGGCGGGCAACTTTGAATCCGCCTATCAAAAAGCCACCGCCATAGGCGACTTTAGCCAAAATGAAGCCATAGACAATCCCCAGACTCTGCACAACAAGGTGCGTGCCGCTATGTTGTATGAAGGTTATCAGCGCTGGTTTGCGGTGGTGTTTTGGTTTTTAGTGTTAGGCCCAGCTGGCGCCTTAGCTTATAGGCTGTGTTACTTAGCGGGGCGTATGGTGTTGCCATCCCAGACCCAAGCACAGCCAGCCGATAGCGAGCAGGCACCTAGCGAGACATTGCAACAACAAGCACTGCAAGTTACCCATTATTTAGATTGGCTGCCAGCGCGTTTGTTGGCAGGCGCTTTTGCCCTTACTGGCCGCTTTGAAACCACGGCTCAGTACTTGGTCAGCCAAGGTACCGATAATAAACCATTGCCAGAATTACTGGATAGCTGTGCCATGGCTGCTTTATATGACGATAACCAAGCGGATTTATCCAGCGAACAAGACCAAGCCATAGCGCAGGGCGAGCGTGAAATTAGCGCGGTGCAAGGGCTGCTATCGCGTAGTGTGATGTGTTGGCTGGTCGTTATCGCCCTATTACAGCTCATTTTATAGCGTCTCTGATTTAACTTCGGGTTTAACGTCGGGCGTAAATGTCATGCATATAGGTATAGACCTAGGCGGCAGCAAAATAGAAGTGGCTGCCTTCGATAGCCTACATCAAAAAGTATTCTGCCAGCGTGTCGCCACCCCACAAGGGGATTACGCGGCCACCCTTAACAGCATCAAAGCCTTGGTTGCTCAGGCTGAAGCTGAGCTGCAACAAACCTGTACGGTAGGGCTAGGCACACCGGGCAGCCCTTCGGCGTTAACTGGCGCCATGAAAAACTGCAACTCCACCTGTTTGAATGGCCAATACCTGCAAGCCGATATAGAGGTCCTGCTAGGCAGACCTGTGCGCATCGCTAACGATGCTAACTGTTTTGCCTTAAGCGAGGCGGTAGATGGTGCCGCCGTTAATGCTGCAGTCGTGTTTGGGGTGATTTTGGGTACCGGTGTGGGTGGCGGCCTGGTGGTTAAGCAGCAGCTGCTTACCGGCGCTAATCATATAGCGGGTGAGTGGGGGCATAACCCTCTGCCGGCTGCGGCTATAAAACCAGAGCTGGCGGGTCGCGTCTGTTATTGCGGCCGCTGTGATTGCATAGAAACCTATTTGTCGGGGCCGGGTTTAACGGAAACTTTTAAGCGTATTAGCTCGCGGCAGTTAGCAGCAGATCAGATAGTGACGTTGGCCGAGCAAGGCGATCAACTTGCCGGGCAAGCTTTGGCTGATTACCAGCAGCAACTAGCTATGGCGTTGGCGCTGGTGATTAATATAGTCGACCCCGATGTGATTGTTTTAGGGGGCGGCATGTCAAAAACACCCAGTCTGTATCAACAAGTCCCGCAGCTATGGGGTGAGTATGTGTTTAACGATGAGGTGCTCACGCAATTGCAGCCTGCCCACCATGGTGACGCCAGCGGCGTAAGAGGGGCGGCTTGGTTGTGGCCATAGCTCTGGCTATCGTTTTAGGTATAGTGTGCGGGGGTTAATGCATACAGATATTTTTTGTAGCTACATCGACATAACAATAGCGGTCGATTATCATGCTCTCTTTATTTAATACGCTCCTAAAACTGAGTTTTTTAAGCGGCCTTACTGATGTGGGCTAATAATATATTTGAGTGTTATGACTATATAGCAGCTTAAATTGGAGCGGTGTTTTTGATTATAACGAGATGCAAATAGGGTAAATCCATGAACAAGAACCACATCGTTTTTATCTCAGCGGCGCTAGCCAGTGCTGTGGCTATGCAAGCCAGTGCTGAAGAGGCGGCTGTCGAAACTAAATCAGAAAGTGTGGGTTGTGAGGCTGTGGTGGCCGTTGCAAACGCGGCTTGTGCGCCTGCAACTGTTACCGTTCAGCAACCTAAAAAAGAAAAGCTCTGGTCTGGCGAGATAGATGCTAGCTATATCAATTTATCAGGCAACACCGAAGAAACCACTACCAGTGGTAGCGTACACCTGACTCGCAAAGAAAATGCCTGGAAAAATATTATCCATGCTGAAGGTTTATCGTCTGTAAAAGATGATATACGCACTGCTGAAAAATATTATGCCTACGATAAGCTCAGCTATAATTTTACGGAAAAAAGCTATTATTTCGGCATGCTGTCATATACCGATGATCATTTTAGCGGCTACGATTACCAAGCCTCTGCGATAGTCGGTTTGGGTCGCAATTTACTTAGCGCCGAAAATATGGTTTGGGATCTTGAGGCTGGTGTGGGTTATAGGGTTAGCAAAATAGAAGCTAACCCTGCGGAGATGATACTAGAAGAGGATCAGGATGAAGCCATAATTCGTATCGCGACTTTGTATACTTGGACTATTAGCGATAACGCTAACTTTCTACAATCGTTGTCTTCTGAAATTGGTGAAGAGAATACAATTAGCCAATCTGAAACGGCGTTGAAAGTGAAAATTAACAGCTCTTTGGCATTAAAACTTAGTTATAAAGTGAAGTATACCGACGTGGTGCCTATAGAAACTAAGCATGCCGATACTGAAACAATCGTCAGCTTATCGTATGCATTCTAAAGTAAGTGCTTAAAAAAACCGGCTGCGGCCGGTTTTTTTGTGTCTGTAATTTTGTGCCTGTAAAAACCGGCTAATGATGACTGTGGTCGTGTTCCATAGTTGTTGGCGTTGCTTGCTGGCCGCCGTGTTGGTGATGGCCCGCGTGTTGCCAAGGTGTTACAGCGGTAATAATACCTAGAGCTATCATTAGCACTGCGGCAATGGCGCGCATTTTTTGTTGTCGCAAAAAACTCAACACTTTTTTACCGGCCAAGCCGCTGATAAGCATAGAGGGTAAGGTGCCTAAGCCAAAGGCCAGCATTAACAGCGCTGATTGTAGGCCGTTAGCTGTGGCTAACGCCCAGCTTAAGGTTGAATAAATTAACCCGCAGGGTAATAAGCCCCATAGCAAACCCAGCTGTAAAGCTTGGCCGCTGCTGTGTATCGGCAGCAGTTTTTGAGTGAGGGGCTGCACTTTGCGCCACAGCCCGCCACCGATTTTTTCCAGTTGCGTTAGCCCCATCCACCAGCCCGCAATATACAAACCCATGGCGATTAATAATAATCCGGCTAAGGTTCTTAACACCGGGCCCAATAGTGGTAGGGCTAGGGTGATACTGCCGCCCACCATACCAGCGATTAAACCTATTAAGGTGTAGGTGCTAATACGGCCGACGTTATAGGCCAGTATGCGGCCATAGCCTTGGCCGGGTTGGAAGCCCAAGGCAGCACTAATACCGCCGCACATGCCTAGGCAGTGGCTGCTGCCCATAATGCCCAGTAAAAATGCTGAGCTTAGCAAACCTATAAATAGATGATCGGCAAACAGTGTGTTGATAGTTAGTGTTAGCTCAGTCATGGTTATCGTTTTCGGTTTTGCTGCTGTCGCTTTTTTTAGGCTGGTCATCAAACAAAATTTGCTGGCCGGCAGAATCTAGGTCATCAAATTGTTTGCTGTCTACCGCCCAAAAAAACAGTTTTACCGCGATGGCGGTAAAAATTAAGGCAATAGGTATAAGTAAGTAAATAATATCCATAAAGTTAAACCGGTAGGCGATGGCCTTGTAGTCGCAGGGCGTTAAGCAATACCAATAAGGAGCTTAACGACATACCCACGGCGGCTAAATAGGGCGGTATTAAACCACAGGCCGCCAAGGGAATAATGCTGATATTGTACAGCAAGGCCCAGCTGAGATTTTGCCGAATAATCTGTTGGGTGCGTTTCGCCATGCTGTATAAGGTGAGTACGCCGCTTAAGTGCCCCGATAATAAAATACAGTCGGCTTGCGTCTTGGCAACGTCGGGGGCGTTGGCCATAGCCACGGAAACATCGGCAGCAGCCAGTACCGGTATATCGTTAATGCCGTCCCCCAGCATCATCACCGGCCCTTCGCTTTGTAGGCCTTGTATATAGTGTAATTTGTCGGCGGGGCTGGCGGAGGCTATGCAATGGTCCATCGCCAGTTGTTGGCTAAGCCGCTGGGCGCTGCCGGAACTATCACCGCTTAATAAATGCAGGGTGAAGCCTTGTTGTTTGAGTTGTTGCACGGTGCTGGCGGTGTCGCTGCGCAGCGGATCTGCAAGTTGAAACCAGGCACAGGGCCCTTGCGAGTTGCTCAGCAGTATCCACTGGCCGTCAGCCTGCTGCGGTGGGCTGGCGTCAGTTTGGCCGTAAAATTCCCCGCCAAAACTGGCCTTGCCTATGCGATAGCGCTGGCCATCCACCTCACCTTCTAAACCTTGGTAAGGGGTACTGCGGACTTGTTGCGCTTGGCTGTGGCTGTAAGCGCTGAAGGCGGCGGCGATGGGGTGCTCGGAGCAGTTTTCTAATTGTGCGGCGATGCGCAATACCTGTTCGCGTTGGTAGCCGGTGCAGCAGTGGGTTTGTTCTATGCTGAGTTTGCCTTGAGTGAGGGTGCCGGTTTTATCAAATACGATGTGCCGTATGGCGGGCAGGCTTTCCCATAGCTGCGCCTTGGCGACAAACACGCCTTCTTGGCGCAGGCGATGGCTGGCGGCGGTAATCGCGGCGGGGGTGGCCAGTGATAAGGCGCAGGGGCAGCTCACTACTAATACCGATAGGCTTATCCAAAAGGCCTGCTGGGCATCAATGTTCAGCCACACAAAATACGTGGCCGCAGCGATGAATAGTACGGCGCTAATAAAATACAGGGATAGCCTGTCGGCTAGCATCGCCAGCTTGGGCTTGCTGTGTTGGCCCTGGTTAATGAGTTGGGCGATAGATTCTAATTGTAATTTGGCACCGGTGGCGGTGACGCGCATGCTAAGGGGGTTGCTGACATTGATAGTGCCGGCAATTAAAGCGTCGCCTGGGCCTTTGTTTAGCGGGGTAAATTCACCGGTAAGCTGAGCTTCGTTAATACTGCTTTGGCCTTCAATAATAATACCGTCGGCGGGTATGGTGTGGCCGGGCTTAATCAGTAAGACATCATCCTGCTGTATGTTAAACAGGGGCACGGCTGTTAGGTTTTTTTCGCCGTTGACGGTGCTTATGCGGGTGGCGGTGCTGGGCAGTAGACTTTGCAAATGGCTGCTGAGGCGGCCGTGATAATGGCGGGCGCGCATCTCTACATAACGGCCGGCTAGCAGTAAAAAAGTAAACATGGTGACGGAGTCAAAATACACTTCACCGCTGCCGCTAAAGGTGGCGCGTATGCTGGCACCGTAAGCCAAGCCTATGGCGATGGCTACAGGAAGATCCATAACGGGTTTGGTTTTTTTAAGTCCCTGCCAAGCGCCTATAAAAAAACTGCGGGCAGAATAAAACACCACCACGGTAGCCACTAATAAACTAATTACCCGCATAAAATTGCGGTTATCAATGTTGATGTCTTGCATGTCGCCAGCGTAGAGGGCGATGGCAAACATGCCCACCTGCATCATGCCTATGCCGGCTACGCCAAGGCGGCGTAGGGCGGTGCGTTGTTCGCGTTGTTGCAATTCTACCAATTGGTCGTGGTGATAGGGTTCGGGCTCGTAGCCTATGGCCGCTATGCTCTGGCAAATTTCGCTTAGGGTTAATTCATCGCGCCAAACAATAATAGCCTTTTGTGCCACTAGGCTTACCGAAACGCTAACCATGCCGCGGAGTTGTGCCAGTTGTTTTTCTAGCAGCCACACGCAGGCGGCGCAGTGCATGCCGCCTATTAGTAATTCGGTTTCACGCTGCTGGCCTTGTGTTTTAACAAAACGCTGTTGAAAATCGGCTTGGTCAAAAACGGCAAACTTTTCGTCTAGCAGCGCTTGTGGTGGCCGTTGTTCGGCGGCTTGTTGGTAACGGTAGAACGCGCCCATGCCACCAGCGTGTATGGTTTGAGCTACGGCCATGCACGCTGGGCAGCAAAAACCTTGGCTGGCCCCGTCTAACTCACAGGCAAAGCGATCACCGGCCATGATAGGTAACTGGCAGTGGTAGCAGGCAGTGCTGTGAGCGGGTGAGGAGGTGGGCATGGTTTACAGCGAGGGGGCAAAACTAAGGCTAATGCGCTCGCCATGATCGGTGGCAAAGTTAAGTTCTGCGCTTAAACGCCAGGTTTTATCTGTGTCGGCCTGTTTATCACTGAGTTGTAAATACCAGCGATTGTTAAGGCTATGATCTAGCTGCCCCAAGTAGAGGTTGTCACGGCGTTTGAGTAGGCTCACGCTAAAATCTAGCGGCTGCGCGGCGGGGTGGATAAAGTCTAGTTGTAGGCTGTTAGGTAGCGTCTCTAAATCACCTTGCAGTTCCAGCTGTAGGCCGCCGGTGAGAGGGTCTATGAGCAGCGCCCCTTGCACATTATGTTGGCTGGCAAACTTATCATGGGCGAGGACGCTGTTAATGGCTAGCCCCGCTTTGTAGTAATCGTCGCGTACTAGGCTGTCTTCATTTTTTACCGCAATAATAATGGTGATGGTGCCCGCCACTACCGCTAACGCGGGGAAAAAAACAAGAAACCATAACCAAAACTGTCGGTACCAAGGCGCTGGCTGCTTGCCGTTATCACTGTTATTCATTAAGGAGTTCCTGGGCCTATAAAGCGGCTTTCTATGCTCATGTGAATGTCGGGGTCGTCCAGTGACCTTATATGATAATAAATTGTACTGTTTAAGCGCTGTAGCTGCTCTGGGGCGATATTAAGACGCACTGGTAACTCGAGGATTTCACCGGCGCCTAAGGTTTTTTCAGTATCACCTTTAAGTTCAGCCTGATCCAAGCCGCTAAAGGAAATACTATAGGTATGGGGCTGTTGATCTTTATTCATGATTTTTAGCACATACATGTTTTCTATATGGCCTGTGGGGGTGCGTTGGTAGAGCTTGCCGCGTTCACGCACCACGTCAGCTTCCAGCGGGATGCGGGTAAGCAGGCTGTAGCCAAAGGCAGTGAGCATAATCAGCAGGACCACGCCATAGGCGATAAAACGCGGATGGTAGCGGTTGCCTTTATAGCCTTCTAATTCGTGCTCGGTGGTGTAGCGTATCAGGCCACGCTCATAACCCATTTGATCCATCACGCTATTACAGCCGTCTATACACAGGGCGCAGTTAATACACTCCACCTGTAGGCCGTCGCGTATATCTATGCCGGTGGGGCAAACTTGTACGCAGATATTACAATCGACACAGGCGCCTAAGTTTTCTTGTTCTAGGTTAGTGTCTTTTTTACGCGAGCCTCTGGGTTCACCACGCTTGGTATCGTAGGATACTAATAGCGTGTCTTTGTCGAACATTACTGATTGAAAGCGCGCATAGGGGCACATATAAATGCACACTTGTTCGCGCATATAGCCGGCATTAATGTAAGTGGCGCAGGTGAAAAAGGTAATCCACATCGAGCCCCATAGGCCGTAATCTAAGAGAAAAACTAAATCGTAAATAGGGGTGAAATAGCCAACAAAGGTGACGCCGGTAGCGAGAGAAACGCTGACCCAAACCGTGTGCTTGGCCAGTTTGCGGAAAAACTTCTGCCAGTGCATGGGTTTGTTGTCTAGCTTGATACGCTGGTTGCGGCTGCCTTCAAACTTTTGTTCGGCCCACATAAAAATAGCGGTCCAAACGGTTTGCGGGCAGGTGTAGCCACACCAAACACGTCCCACCCAAGCGGTGACAGTAAACAAGGCAAAGGCGGCAATAATTAAAATGCCGGCCAATAAATAAAAATCTTGTGGCCAGAAAGTCCAAAAAAAGACGTGGAATTGTCTGGCGGGTAGGTCGAATAAAACAGCGGGGTGACCATTCCATGTTAGCCACGGCACTATAAAATAGAGCAGTAGTAATGGCCAACCCGTGTACACTCGAATCTTCTGGTAGAAACCTTCAATTTTTCGGGTGTAGATTTTTTCACGTTTTTGGTAAAGGTCTAACTCGGCGACCCCGGCGGGGTGAAACTCTTCAACAGGATCGCGCTGCTTAGTCATGATTACCTCAAACGTTGAACAAACTAATAATTAAAAAATGTTGTTAAAGTGTTGTTGCTTACTGATTAGATAAGCTCCACACGTAGCTACTTAGCATATGGATTTTATCGGCACTCAGTAGCTCTTGGTGCGCAGGCATGTGGCCCGAGCGACCGTTTTGTAAGGTGTGCTGAATTTGGCCCATAGAGCCGCCATATAACCAGACGCTGTCACTTAGGTTAGGCGCACCAAAAGCGTAGTTACCCTTGGCATCTTTACCGTGGCAGCTAGAGCAAAACATTTGAAACTTTTTGCCACCTTCGGCTGCTAAGCCTGCATCGGCCTCACGGCCGTTTAAACTGTATACATAGGCGCTAATCTCACGCACACCCTGATCGCCGACGACGTTGCCCCACTGAGGCATCGCGGCGTTACGGCCGTGGGTAATGGTGGTTTTGATTTGCTCAGGGCTGCCGCCGTATAACCAATCGGTGTCGGTTAAGTTAGGGAAGCCGTAGCCGCCGCCTGCATCGGCACCGTGACAAACGGCACAGTTGTTAGCAAACATACGTTGCGCCATGCGCATGGCTTTAGGGTCTTGCGCTAGCTCGGGAATAGGGGTGGCTGAGTAGTCGGCAAACACGTCGTCGTAGCGCTCTGCCGCTTGGTCTACTTCTTCCTGCCATTGGCCGACAGAGGTCCATCCCAATACGCCGGGCCAGTTACCCATGCCGGGGTAGGCAATGAGGTAACCTATGCCAAAAATAATAGTGAGGACAAACGCTTGTATCCACCATAGGGGCATGGGGTTGTCGTATTCAACGATACCGTCGTACTCGTGGCCGGTAGTGGCATCGGGGCCACGGTCTTGCGTTTTACGGTTAGCCAGTAGTATCCAGCTGATACCCATTAAAAAGATAGTGGTTAGGATTATTATCCATGCACTCCAGAAAGGACTCATTGAGATTCTCCGTCTGATGAGGGTTTGTCATCGGCAAAGGGTAAATTGGCGGCGTCATCAAAGTCTTTTTTACGCTGCTTGCTGTAAGCCCATAGGCATATGCTAATGAATGCGATAAAGGCAAACACTGTGGCTAAACCGCGAAATGTATTAATGTCCATGCCAGTCTCCCCGCTTAGCGTTTATGCTTAAGCAATAGGCCGAGGTTTTGTAAGTAGGCAATCAGGGCTTCAATTTCCACCCTGCCTGCTACTGCTTCTTTAGCGCCAGCAATATCTTGGTCAGTGTAAGGCACACCGACTATACGCAGGGCGCGCATTTTAGCGGCTGTATGCTCGCCAGTTAAGCTGTTTTCAAACAACCAAGGGAAGGCAGGCATATTCGACTCGGGCACGACATCTCTAGGATTCATTAAGTGAGCACGGTGCCAATCATCACTGTAACGGCCGCCTACGCGCGCCAAATCTGGCCCGGTGCGCTTAGAGCCCCATAGGAAGGGGTGGTCGTATACCGATTCACCGGCTACGGAATAGTGGCCGTAGCGCTCAGTTTCTGCGCGCATAGGGCGTATCATTTGTGAGTGACAGTTGCTGCAGCCCTCACGTATATAGATATCGCGGCCTTCCAGTTGTAGCGCGGTGTAGGGCATAAGCCCCGCTATCGGCTCAGTGGTTTGCTTGATGAAAAATAGCGGTACGATTTCTACTAGAGCACCAAAGCTGATGGCTACAATAACCAACACCGACATGACACCAATATTTTTTTCTACAAAATCATGATTCATTTTAACTATCCTCCGGCGCTTAAGCGGCTGCAGTAGCAGGGTTGTTCGCTGCTGCTTCAGTGTTGCGAGTGGTTTGCCATACGTTGTAAGCCATAAACAGCATGCCCGCAAAGAAGGTGATACCACCAATGAGGCGTACCACATAGCCGGGAAAACTGGCTTCTACAGAGTCTACAAAACTATAGGTCAAGGTGCCGTCAGCGTTATACGCGCGCCACATTAAGCCTTGTAAGATACCGTTTACCCACATAGAGCTGATGTACAGTACCGTGCCTATAGTGGCCAGCCAGAAGTGCACATTAATTAAGGGGGTGCTGTACATAGCGTCTTTGTTAAACATCACGGGCACTAAGTGATAGATGGCACCAATAGTTACCATGGCTACCCAACCTAAAGCACCGGCGTGTACATGACCTATGGTCCAATCGGTGTAGTGCGACAGTGAGTTTACCGTCTTAATCGCCATCATCGGGCCTTCAAAGGTCGACATGCCGTAAAACGATAGAGACACGACCAAGAAGCGCAAGATGGGGTCGGTGCGCAATTTGTGCCAAGCGCCACTCAAGGTCATCATGCCGTTAATCATGCCGCCCCAGCTAGGTGCTAAGAGGATTAATGACATCACCATGCCCAGGCTTTGTGCCCAGTCAGGTAGTGCGGTGTAGTGTAAGTGGTGAGGGCCGGCCCATATGTATAACGAAATTAATGCCCAGAAGTGCACAATGGATAAGCGGTATGAGTAGACCGGTCTACCCGCTTGTTTAGGCACGAAGTAGTACATAATGCCTAAGAAACCTGCCGTTAAGAAGAAACCTACTGCGTTATGTCCGTACCACCATTGCACCATGGCATCGGCAGCACCGGCATAGACCGAATAAGATTTCATCATGCTTACCGGGATAGCGGCGCTGTTGACGATGTGCAAGACGGCAACGGTGATGATAAAGGCACCGTAAAACCAGTTGGCGACATAGATGTGGCTGGTTTTGCGTTTAGTGATAGTGCCAAAAAATAGTACGGCATAGGCTATCCAGACAATGGCCAATAAAATGTCGATAGGCCATTCTAGCTCGGCGTACTCTTTAGACGTTGTGTAGCCCAGTGGCAGCGATATGAAGGCTGAGACGATAACCAGTTGCCAGCCCCAAAAGACAAAGGAGGCGAGCTTGTCTGAGAGCAGGCGAGCCTGACAAGTACGCTGCACTACAAACAGTGAGGTAGCAAATAATGCTGAGCCACCAAAGGCAAAAATAACGGTGTTGGTATGCAGTGGACGCAGACGGCTAAAGGTGAGCCAAGGCGTCTCAAAATTTAGCGCAGGCCAGGCCAGCTGTGCGGCAATAAGCACCCCTATGGCCATCCCAATAACACCCCAGGCTACGGTCATGATCGTAAACTGGCGTACCACCTTGTAATTGTATACAGGGTGCTCAAGCTGATTATTCATAAATAACCCTATGTATTTGAACGTTTGTTTTTTGTTAATACAGATAGGATGTATAACAGCCTATCCATTGATCACTTAGGCTATAGTTGCCTTGAGTGAAAACCAGGTAAAAGGTTGGTTTTTTTTTGTGAAAGAGTCGTGTCTTAAAAGATGCCATCTTGCGGGGCTTGTCGCTTACATATCAGCGATTTCTCTTAAGGCCTCTAAATCTTTTAGAGTAATTTCCTTGCCATCAACATCAACAAGGTTTTGTTTTTTAAAGCGGCTAAAAACTCGACTGACTGTTTCTATGGTTAAACCTAGGTAATTGCCTATATCGGTACGTGACATAGGCAGCCTAAATTGCGTGCCTGACAGTTTGCGGCGCACCATACGTGCTGAGATGCTAATTAGCAAGGCTGCGATGCGCTCTTCGGCAGAATTTTTACTCAACAAAGTGATTAGCTGTTGATCGCTGGTTATCTCTTGGCTCATCAGCTGGAAAAAGTGACGTTGCATATTGGGCACTTCGGTGCTGAGTGCCTCCAACCTATCAAAGGGGATTTCGCAGATGGCGGCGGTTTCTAATGCTCTGGCTGAGTTGGCGTACTTGCCGGAACCTATGCCATCCATGCCCATAATTTCGCCGGGAAAGTAAAAGCCAGTAATTTGCTCTTGGCCATCGTTGGTGACTCTATAGGTTTTGACGGTGCCGGAGCGTACCGCATACACGGAGTGAAACTTATCGTGTGCGCGGTAAATATGGTCGTTTTTTTGTAAGGGGCGGCCGCGCTGTACTATCTCTTCCAGCTTGACGATATCATCATCTTTCATCGCCAGTGGTAGGCAGATGCTGCCTAGGCGGCAGTCGTTACAGGACACTTGGTGGTTGTGGGGGCAGGACTTATCACTACTGCTCAATAGATTACCTGCTAATGCGCTTTTCTCAGCCATAATCTGACAATATCCTGTGGGTCAAATAAGAAGGTTACAGTGTGTTTGAGTAACGAGGCTGTGCGTCGCTGCTTAAATATCGGTCAAAAGTCATACAGATATTTCTCAGCATAGACCGCCCTTCTAAGGTGACGCGGATTTTATCACTCTCCATAAGGATTAAGCCATCCTTTTGGTATGTTTTCAGTGTTTCTAAAATGTTGGCAAAATATTCGAAAAAACATAATTGAAAGTGTTGCTCTACTTGTTTGATATCCAAGTTTAGGTTGCAGATAAGCTCGCTAATAATATGGCGGCGAACTTCGTCGTCGTGGCTTAAACGCAGGCCGCGGCTAATGGCGAGGCGGTTGTTATCCAGTTGTTCGTAGTAACGCTCTAGGTCTTTTTCGTTTTGGGCGTAGCTGTGGCGTAGTGAGCTGATGGATGATACGCCTAAGCCAATTAGGTCGGGGGCTAGGCAGGTGGAATAGCCTTGGAAGTTGCGTTGCAAACGGCCTTCTTGTTGGGCGATGGCCAGTTCGTCATTGGGTTTAACAAAATGGTCCATGCCTATATAAACGTAGCCGGCCGTGGTGAGTACATCGGCAATCAAGGCCAGCATCTCTAGGCGCTGCCCTGTGCTGGGTAAGGTGTGGCGGTCTATGGCGCGCTGGCTGCTAAAACGGGCAGGTAGGTGGGCGTAATTGTAAAAAGTAATGCGGTCGGGGGCCAGTTCCAGTACCTGCTCTAGGGTGTTAGTGAGCGATTGCAGGTTTTGCTTGGGTAGGCCATAAATGAGGTCGTAGCTCACCGATTTAAATTGATACAGCCGGGCAGCATTGGTTAGCGATAGCAGCATATTAAAGGATTGGCAGCGGTTGATAGCTGTTTGTACCTCGGGGTCAAAATCTTGCACGCCAAAGCTTAGGCGATTAAACCCCAAGCCTTTTAATAGCGCGAGCCTATCTTTATTTACCGTGCGTGGGTCTATTTCTATGCTGTATTCACGGTCGGGGCTGTCGCTAAGCTTAAAGTGCTGGCCTAGGTGGTGCATAAGCTCAGTCAGTTCCGCATCGTTTAAAAAGGTGGGGGTGCCGCCACCAAAATGCAGCTGGGTAACCGGCCGCGCTTGTCCGGCCAGTTCGGCCTGCATGGCTATCTCTTTATTGAGATAGTTTAAATAGCGCCGGCTTACCGTGCTGTCACGAGTAACGATTTTATTACAGGCGCAGTAGTAGCAAATGTTTTTACAAAAAGGGATGTGCACATAGAGCGAAAGCGGTGCTATAGAGCTGCCTCTTTGTTTGATTAGCTCTTGCCGATATTCATTACAGCCAAAGTCGACACTAAAATGCGGTGCAGTTGGGTAAGAGGTATAGCGTGGCCCGGCCACATCGTATTTACTGGACAAAACCTGGGCATGGGTGCCAGCATTTTTGTCTGAAACAATGGTTAGGTGGGCCTGGTCGCTCATAATGCAAGGCTATTTTAAGTGTGGTGAATGATGCAGAAAGTGTAGCGGGGTGGTGTTTTTGCTGTGTTGATGTGGATCAATGGAAAGGGGTTATCGGTGTATATAGATTATGCAGCCCAACCGCAGGGTTGCCCTGCGGTTGGGGAGTGTAGCTTAGGGGCGGGATAGCCCTTTAATGTTGCTGGCGGCGTGAAGCCAGTAAGCCGGCAAGGCCTAAAAATAGCAGCGCTATAGATGAGGGCTCAGGCACAACGGTTCTTGAGGGCAAGTCTTGAGATAGCAGGCTGCCTTTTTTGTTACCATTAGCATCGATAAAGCGCACTTTTAAATGGGGGTTATCGGTATAGTTGCTAACAGCATTGGCAAAGGTGAAATCAAAGAACATATTGTTGGTTAACAGTTCGCTGCCGCTAAAACAGGGGTGGTTAACACCACCGGTGAGCGCCTGGCAGCCGTTAGCATTGAGTCCCCAGCCATCAGTTATGCCGTCAAAGGATGCCCCTGGGCCGTCGAGGGTGATATCGCTAGCATTGGCAAAGGCCACGCCAAAATCATTAATTGCTATGGAGTCTATTCTGACAGCACCATCCCAACCAGAGCCAGCGGTTATATTGCCAGCATCGATTTCAATTCTTAAGGTATCGCCTATCCAGCTGGAGAAAAAGTCTACACCGGTGCCTTCCCAGTTGTTGATGACGCCAGCAGAGGCTGATAAAGAAGTTGACATTATTACCGTAGAAATAACGCCGCCTAGTAGCTTATTCATTGTATGTTTCCGCCTTGTATAAGAGGATAAATACTGCAGTCTTTCGACAGCGTGTATTGCAGCAACAAACAGGCCATAAACTTTAACGTTATGTATTTGTTAGGGAAATCATTTTGCAATTTTTTATAATGTAAACTTACTCGACAGTGGCGGGTGTGGGCAGCGGGCTAGTTGGGCCAGCTATACTTTTGCGCTTGATTAATGCGCAGTCGCTGGGGGTAAAGGCGTTGCTGCGTCAGTGGTTACATACGATGTCGGTATAATTTACATGATTGTAGGTTTGATAGTCGATTAGTTCTTATAAATTATTGTTTCTTAACGACTTAAATTTAATGGCTTGGATTTTGCATTTAATAGCACCGATCGGTTTATGGACAATGATGTTGATGTAAGCCGAGTGTTTGATTGGATGATTTAAATAAAACCAGGATGATTTTAGAAATGAAAAGCATATTTACAACTGTTGTAAGCGTGTTCTTACTAGTTGCTGCCAATGCGTCGTGGTCGGCGAACATCGGTTGCGGTAGTACACAGCGCTGGGCTGAATTGGACTCAGCCACTTCATGTTTAACGGGTGAAGGTAATACCAATGGTAATGGATCTACCATTAATGCATTGTTTGGTCCTACGTGGACTCAGCAAGGCAGTAACGATGGTAGTAATGGTACTAGTGGTTTTTTGACTACTAATGCCGACTCTTGGGGTCAGCATGTTACCGGGACTTGGGCTATTGATGCTTCTTTTTGGAGCCTATTTGGCGAAGCGATTATCTCCATACACGTCGGTAACGGCGGCGGCAGCCCAGATCACTTTGCATGGACTATTGAAACTGGTGCAACCAGTGGCACATTCTCCTATGACAAGTTAACTGGTGGCGGTGGCGGTCTATCCAATATGAAACTTTGGAGTCGTGGCGCCCCTACTACTGTTCCTGAACCCGGTTCTATAGCGCTTTTAGGCTTGGGTTTAGTTGGCTTAGTAGCATCACGTCGCAAACAGCGTTAAGCTTATTGCTTAGCAGCTAGTTTGCTTAAAAGGCTCCTTGCAGGGGCCTTTTTTTATGGTCTAGTATTTTATGGATTAACGCTTTATGGCTAGCCATTTTGCGAGGGGAGGGATAGTGACAGCGATAGCATTTAACACGGAGTTAATTACGCAGCGTGGCGGTAATCTTTGCGGTGAAGATGAGTTGTCGGTAGAGGCCTGCGGTGCTTGCCAAGGGCAGTATTTGTTTAATGCGGCGCTTAATGATGTGTATTACGACAGTGTTGATTTGTCCCGCCACTTTTTTAAAATACCCGCCATAGACTTACCGCCCTGCCGTTATTGTGGTGCGTTGCAATGGCAGTTTGCCTGCCCAGCACCCGAGCTGGCGCAGGTGCAAGCAGGCCCTTGGGCGTGGGTGTTGGCTAGTCGGGTGTTTAGCTTTGATGGGCAGTCATAGCCCGGCGGCTAATAATTATATAACGCCAGCCCAGCATTAATGCGGCCAGGCTTAGGCCGCACACCAAGCCTATCCACATGCCTTTTGCCCCTAAGGGTGTCAGCCCGAATTTACCAAAACTTAGCGCCCAGCCTAAAGGCACACTAATCGCCCAATAGGCAAAGAGCACAACCAATAAAGGTATGCGGGTGTCTTGGTAGGCGCGCAGCGCGCTGGCCATGCAGATTTGTACCGCATCGGGTATTTGATAAATCGCCGCAAAAACAAGCAGCGAACTGGCTATGCCTATCACGCTGTCATTGTTGCTATATAGCCCAGCCACATCGGCTTTCAACCATAGAATGATCAGCATCATTGTTGATGATGTGATTAAAATTAGCCCCAATCCTGTACGGCATACCAAGTTAGCTTGCGCTTGCCGCTGGGCGCCCAGTTGCTGGCCGGCGCTAATGGTAGTCGCTATACCTACGCTTAAGGGAATCATAAATGTTAGCGCCGACACGCTAAGGGCAATTTGGTGGCCGGCAATCACCACGGTGCCCAGCGGGGCGATAATTAAGGCAATAATAGAAAATAGTATAACCTCGGCTAAAAAGGTAAAGGCTATAGGTACGCCCAAGGCGCATATGCGTTTGAAAACGGCGGCTTGCAGGCTGATTCTGTCGCTAAACAGTTGTAGTGAGCGAAATATAGAGAGCTTGTTGATGAGCAGCAGCCCCAGCAGGCATTGCAGCCATAGGGCGATGGCGCTGGCGTAGCCGCAGCCTACGCCACCTAGTTCGGGTGCGCCCCAGCGGCCATAAATAAACATGTAGTTTAGGGGGATGTTGGTGGCAAAGGTGATCAGCTGTATCAGCATCACCGGGCGGGTTTTACCCATGCCTTCGCTGAGGCTGCGCATCACTAAAAAAGCCGCGCCGCCGGGTAAGCCATAGGACAGCGCCGTTAAATAATCGGCGCAGATTTGGCTTAATTCGGGCTCTAGTTTAAGTAGTGCTATTAGCGGCGAGGCATTATTGAGCAACACTATCCCCAGCGGTGACAGTATGGCTGCCCACAGCAGTGATTGGCCGAACAGGGCTTTGATGGTGGATGTATTATTGGCGCCAAAGGCGTGGGCGATTAGGCTGGTGGTGGCGGTAAAAAATCCGACTAAAAACAACAGTGTGGGCAGCCAAAAACTTTGCCCTATGGCAATGGCGGCTAGGTCGGTAGCACTATAATTACCGGCCATAATCGTGTCGGTTGCGCCCATGCCGGTAATGGCAAGCTGGCCTATTAAAATAGGTGCGCTGAGGGTAAGTAATTTGCTGGCTTCGTGCCGGTAGGCGCGCAAAGAACTGTTTCTTACCTTGTTCATAATTGTGTCGTCAAAATGGCGGGCTACTATAGCATGGGCGGCGGCGGGTTTAGCTGGGCTTATATCGGCATGGTGCTTACTTACTGCTAGGCTTTTGCTGCAGTAAATGTCGCCCGACTAATGCTTATTGCGGGTTGCCGGCAATTAGCATTTGTTGTGAGGTGTTGCTATGCAATCAGCTGCTGCTGTTACCCGCTAGGTAATCAGTTAGCACATAACCGATATAGGCATCGAGGGCGTCATTATCTAATTCGCAGCTGTTGTCATGCCACCATGCCCCTATAGCTGTTACGTTACCTAAGCTGCAGTTAAAGGCGTCGCGGCAGCGTTCCATCAGTACGAGTTGCTCCTCTATACCTTCTTGCTGGGCCAAATAGCTCAATATTTCCGAGATTTTGTTACCCGACTTGGCCATGGTTTGCATGGTGGTGATTTGAGTGGTGATAGGCTTGGGCATGGTTCTACTCGGCAGCTAGGGTTGTTGGGGCGGCATGATAGCAGCTGCTGATTAAATTTAAAGTCAGTACTAAAGTAAAAAGATAAAGTAAAAAGCGGCAGGCATAAAAAAGCACCCCGAAGGGCGCTAAAAAAGTGTGAGACCTAGATGAGTGCTAGTAAACAACGACTAGCTGGGTAGGGCTGTTGAGGATAGCAACAGCTTGTGTTCCATGGTGTTGATAATAGTGGCTGTTAAGCAAAGACGAAATCGGTAATTACCGAGCACTGTTAAGTACATATACTTAGCGATAGCAGCATCCAGTGAATACTATAGGATTAAATGTTTAGAGAATTTGATCGGGTTCAAAGAACTGCACACCGCTATGTTCCCGCTGCAGCATATGTTGAGTGGCGGCTTGGTTGTGTAAGCCTTTATGCATAGATTCGGCAATGGCGGCGGCGCGCTGTTTGGCCAGCTCGGCCATAGGGCCGCTGTATAGCTCATCAACGCTGCGGGTAAATAGCATTACCCAGCGCTGAAAGTGGTGCTCGTTTAAGGCGCAGAGGCGGTGTAGCTGCTGGTGTATCTCAAAGGTGCGGCCGTTATAGCTTTGCCCTTCGGCTGACTGCGGTAGCAGTATTTTATGCCAAAAGCCGGCGATCTTGGGCAGGTGTTGCTGTAAGTCTATGCCGGCTATGTCGGTAAAGATAAACCCTATAATGGGGTCGGGTAATACCTTTTGATAAAAGGCGGTGACCAGGGCATTAATATCGGCTGGGCTGACTATATCCTGTTTCATGCTCTGCTCTCCCTTAACTCTCGCTGTTTTTTTGCGCGGTTTTGGCGCTGATGATGGCGCGCTTGGGGGCGGGGTAGCCTTCTAGGGTTTTGCTGTGGTCGTTGGGGTCTAAAAATTGTTCCAACGAATAAAAGGTCATCCAGTCGGTGCGGCGTTGCTCGGCTATAGAGGTGACGGTTTCATCAATTAACACAATATCGACAAAGCCGACTTTTTTAAGCCACTGCATTAATGTAGCCGAGCTAGGCAAAAACCACACATTGCCCATGCGGGCGTAGCGGTCTTCGGGTACTAATACATGGCCTTCGTCGCCATCGATAACTAGGGTTTCTAGCACTAGCTCACCCCCGGGGCGCAGGCAGTCGCGCAGCTCCATTAAGTGATCGAAGGGCGAGCGGCGGTGGTATAAAACCCCCATAGAAAACACGGTATCAAAAAACTGTAGCTTGGTAGGCAAGTGCTCTATGCCCATGGGCAGCACGGCAACGGCGTGATCTTGTATGTAATGCTGCAATAACAAGAATTGCATAATAAATAGCGGGGTGGGATCTATGCCGATTACCAGTTCGGCACCGGCACCGCGCATGCGCCAGCAGTGGTAGCCGCTGCCGCAGCCTATGTCTAACACCTTGCGGCCTTGCAGTGGGCTGATGTGTTTTGCTAAACGATCCCACTTCCAATCCGAGCGCCACTCGGTGTCTATATCGACGCCAAATAAATGAAAGGGACCCTTGCGCCAAGGGTGCAGGCCTTTGAGTAGCTCGGTAAAGTCGGCTTGTTGTTCGGTGTTGGTATTGCCCAATACTGAAATGGCGGCTTGGTTTAAATCGATAGAGTCCGCCTGCCATTCGGGCAGCTGGGCTAATACTTGTTTCCAGCGCGGTAGGTCGCCGTAGCGTTTTTCATCTAGGCCCTGGCTGATTTGCTGGGGCAGGCTGTCTAGCCAGTCGGCTAGGTCGGTGTCGGCTAGTTGCTGTAAAAAGGGTTGATAGTGTTTAAGTAAATCCGTCATTATTTTATGGCGACCAAAGAGGCAAAGTTAAAACATTGAAACCACACGTCTATGGATTTAAAACCGGCGTTTTTTAAGCGTTGCTGATGTGTGTTTAGGGTTTCGGGCAGCAGCACTTTTTCTATAGCGGCGCGCTTTTGGCTGATTTCTAAATCGCTATAGCCATTGGCGCGTTTAAAGCTGTGGTGTAAATCGGTGTTGAGTGCTTGCAGGTGCTCATCTTCAAATAAGATTTTTTCCGACAGTATTAAAATACCGCCTTCGTTCATACCCTCGGCGATACGCGTTAGTAAAGCGGCGCGTTGCTCTATGGCGATAAATTGCAGAGTAAAGTTAAGCACCACGACTGAGGCATTTTTGATGTCGACGTTATTGAGGTCGTCACACAGTAATTGCACGGGCGTACGGGTGCCGCTGTCGGCGATATTGCCTTTGCAGCGCTCTAGCATGGCGGCAGAATTATCCACCCCTATGATGTTGCAATTGCGCCCTTCAATTTGCTTGGCCATGGCTAGGGTGGAGGCGCCTAGTGAGCAGCCTAGGTCGTAGCAGTAGCTGCCGGCTTGGGCGTAGCGTTCGGCCATCACCCCTGTCATGGCGATAATAGTGCTATAGCCGGGCACCGAGCGCTGTATCATATCGGGGAATACGGCGGCGACTTTGTCGTCGAAGGCAAAGTTGGCAATGTTATCTAGACTGCTGGCGTAAATAGAATCTTTTTCGGTCATGGCAATAGGGTGCACAAGCTTGTGTAGTCTATAGGCTAAATAAGGGGGCGAGATTTTAGCACAGATTGTTTCTGCTTATTATTTGTTCTTAGTTATATTGCTCTTAAAGCAGCCAGCGATAATCCACTAGCGGAATGCGTGGCCCTTTAAAGACGATGCCTTCACTTTCTAAGCGTAGCTTTTGCTCGCGATAGCCTGCTGAGCCTTCGGGTAGCGAGAGCTTGCCCTGTGCATTAACCACCCGGTGCCAAGGTAATTGGCTGCCTTCTGGCAGCTTGTGCATGGTATTACCCACCAGCCTAGCGGCACCGGGCAGGCCGGCCAGATCGGCCACTTGGCCATAGGTGGCAACACGGCCAGCAGGGATTTGCTGCACCGCCAGCCAGATTTTGTGGGCGTTGGAAATTTCAGTCATAGGAGAAGTCTATAGGGGGAGTCGCTAGAAAAAGCGGGCTCCTGCCACTCTAGAGACTATCGACTAAGTACTAGCGACTGCGGCTTACAGCCGCAAACCGCCATCCATTTCTATAATGCGGCCATTTACATAGTCGGTCTCTAATATATAGAGGCAGGTTTCGGCGATTTCTTCCGGGGTGCCTAGGCGGCGAGCGGGGATGACCGAGGTGAATTTTTCTATGGCTTCGGGCTTCATGCTGGCAACCATATCGGTGGCGATAAAACCGGGGGCCACACCGGCTGAGCGTATACCGTAGCGGGCTAGTTCTTTTGCCCAAGTGACTGTCATAGCGGCAACGCCGGCTTTAGCGGCGGAGTAATTGGTTTGGCCTACGTTACCGGCGCGGGAGATGCTAGAGATATTGATAATCACGCCCTTGCTGTTAGTCGTAATCATTTGCTCGGCAGCTTCACGGCCGCATAAAAATACGCCGGTTAGGTTCACGTCTATCACCGACTGCCATTCGGCTAGGCTCATTTTTTTCTCTACTTTGCCGTCTCTGGCTTTTATCAACATACCGTCGCGTAGTATACCGGCGTTGTTAATTAATCCGTCTAGCTGGCCAAAGTCACTGGCGATAGCTTGAAAGGTGGCAACTACGTTTTCTTCATTGGCAACATTGCAGATATAAGCCTTGGCATCACCGCCGGCCGCTTTGCAAAGCTGCACAGTTTCATCCAGCTTTTCTTGGTTGAGGTCTATCAGTGCCAAGCGCGCGCCCTTGCTGGCAAGCAAGGTTGCCATAGAGCGGCCTAAGCCCTGGCCGCCACCGGTAATAGCGATAACGTTGTTATTGATATTCATGCTGTTGCCTTTTGGGTAAATGGTACGAGGGTAAAAAACGTCGACATTATTGCAGTGTTTAGGGTAGGCGACAATGGGCGAAACTGCTCAGGATATTGGCGAAGTAACCCAGAGCGTTAGAAGCCTCGTAGGACTTGAATAGGCATCGGTTGTTTTGTGGTAGAGGTGTTGGTTCATTGTTGGTGATGTAATCGCAAGCGCTAGTTCGATTCTGTGCGCACTACGGTGTTCCTTCGTTGCTAGGCTGCTAGAGAGTGGTGTTATGGGTTTAGCATTTCAAATGCTCTCCCCTTGAGCTCTAGGTGACGGGCTTATTCGCGACCAGCGATTGCAGGCTCTATGTTTTTCATAGTAACTTTGTTCCAAAAGAGTGTTTCTGCCACCTATATTTCACAGGAAGAAAGATATGAAAAAAATAATTGGATTGTTTTGGGTGGTAGCGCTATCAATTTTAAGCTCAGCTAGTTATGCCAGTGTTGAGCCCACGGTTGCAGAGTTTAAGCGGTCTTATGCTGCATTTAGTGGCTATGCGGATAAAAAACAATGGAAACAGTCGTTACCGTATGCCGAGTCGGCCTATGAAATAGCTTTGAAGCTGTACGGTGAGGATCATAAAAACACCGCTACATTAGCTTACAATTACGGGCTAAACCTTTTAGACGTAAACCAAAAAGACGAAGCTGCAAAGATATTAAAAAAAGCCTTGGCTATGTATGAGCGTGTTTATGGCGAGGACTCAATAGAGTTAATAGCATTATTAATAGATTTAGGGCATTCAAAAGCACATTTATTTAGAAATGGTGGCCAAAAATCATATTACAATCGAGCGTTAGAACTATCAGCCAAGTATTATGGTGATGACTCTTTAGAGCATGCCAAGTTGTCATCGGAAATAGGTTTGGAGTTGCTGCTGAGAACGCGATCTATTGCGGCAAGAACTCATTTAGAGAATAGCTACAAAATTTATTCGGACAAGCTTGGTGAGAATTCGTCGTTGGCTGGCTGGGCTGCGTTTAACTTAGGGAAGTATGAACTGTCGACTAGGGATTACGATGATGCCGCAGAGTATTTAACTAAAGCCTTAAAGACGTTTGAACTACCTGATCAGCCTTCCAATAAAATTGAACTGGCAACACACGGCTTTTTAGTCATGGCTTATTCAAAGATGGGTAAGGATGCTGAAGCTACGCAGCATTGTTTAGCTATTGGTCGTATGACGCCCTTTACTTCAGCGCAAAATTATCTCCCTCTAGTGAAAGCTGCACCCATGTATCCGCGTAAAGCGAGCATGGCTAAAAGGGAGGGGTATGCCATTGTGGAGTATGATGTCGATGAGTCGGGTTTTGTGCGCAATGTTAAAGTGGTGGATTGGGCTGGCCATAAATCTTTTGTGAGTACGTCTATTAAAGCGGCAGAGAAATTTCGTTATGCGCCAGCGTTCAAAGAAGGTAAGCCGGTGCTCACCGTGGGTGTACAAAACAGATTTATTTATGAGTTAGATGACTAAGCGAAAGCGCCCAAAAGTATCATCCCCCTCCATCCATCGCGATAATGACAGGTCAATAGATGCCGGATCAAGCCGGCATGACTATCTTTCTATCTAGATAACAATAGCCTCCCGATCGGGGATATAACCTTGAATTCCTCCTGCGGGCCCCCATATCTCAAGCAAACATACCCTGCCGAGCCCGCTATGCGCATCCTATTCTTCCTTTTTATTCTCATCCCCATTGCCGAAATCATGCTGCTTATAGAGGTGGGTGATCATATAGGCGGCCTTAATACCGTGGCCTTGGTGTTCCTCACTGCCATTATTGGTGCCGCCCTATTGCGCAAGCAGGGGGTGGATACCTTGCTGCGGGCCAATCAGCGTATGGCGCAGGGCGAGATCCCCATTAAAGAAATGCTGTCGGGCATAGTGCTGGCGGTGGGTGGGGCTTTATTGCTTACCCCGGGCTTTATTACCGATGCGGTGGGCTTTTTCTGTCTACTGCCGCTTACTAGGGGTTGGGCAATCGACCACCTGGTACGCAAGGGTGTGGTGGCCGGTAGTGGCGGTTTTACGGCCTTTAGTCACGGTGCCGGTGGCTTTGGTGCTGGCCCTACTGGCGGGCCTGCGGCAGGACCTACTGTGGGCAAGGGTGGCGATAAGCGGGGTTCGTCTTTGGGTGGGGGTGAGCACACCACGATAGAGGGCGAATACCGCCGCGAGGATTAGGCTTTGGTGGCTAAGTACACTAAATGACCCCAAAGCAGCTTTTTTTAACAAATTTTTAGGGGCGGGCCTTGAAGTCATTCTAGCTGGCCCCATATCCCAGTCATCCCGGGTCGCCCGGCCTTATTAAATTAGATAATTATAGTTTTTTGGAGAAGTGCCAAAATGAAAATTCGTCCCTTATATGATCGCGTTGTTGTTCGTCGCAAAGAAGAAGAAGCCACGTCAGCTGGTGGTATTATTTTATCTGGTTCGGCTAAAGAGAAGCCTAACCAGGGTGAGATCGTTGCAGTAGGTGAAGGCCGTGTATTAGATAGCGGTGAAGTACGCGCTTTAGCAGTAAAAGTTGGCGATCAAATTATCTTTGGTCCCTATGCTGGTAACAACACAGTTAATGTTGATGGTGAAGAGTTAATCATCATGAGCGAAAGCGAAATTTTTGGCGTAATGGCTTAAGTCCTGTTTAAGCATTGCCCGTTGAACGCAGAGGTTGCCGCTAAGCTGGCAGCTCATTGAAAAGATAATTGAAGGAAATAGTCATGGCTAAAGACGTAAAGTTTGGTAATGAAGCTCGTCAAAAAATGCTTAAAGGCGTAAATGTTTTGGCAGATGCGGTTAAAGCAACCTTAGGGCCCAAGGGTCGTAACGTAGTATTAGATAAATCTTTTGGTGCCCCAACGGTTACTAAAGATGGCGTTTCTGTTGCTAAAGAAATCGAGCTAAAAGACAAGTTTGAAAATATGGGCGCGCAAATGCTGAAAGAAGTTGCCTCTAAAGCATCAGATGATGCCGGTGATGGTACTACAACAGCGACTGTACTAGCCCAGTCAATTGTTAATGAAGGCTTAAAAGCTGTTGCCGCTGGCATGAATCCTATGGATCTTAAGCGCGGTATCGACCAAGCAGTGATTGCAGCTGTTGCTAAAATCCGCGAGATGGCTACACCTTGTGCCGACAGCAACGCGATTGCGCAAGTAGGCAGCATCTCTGCTAATAGCGATACTAATGTAGGTGACATCATTGCTGAAGCGATGGATAAAGTCGGAAAAGAAGGTGTTATCACTGTTGAAGAAGGCACTACGCTTGAAAACGAGTTAGACATCGTTGAAGGTATGCAGTTTGACCGTGGTTACCTATCACCCTACTTTGTGACTAACACTGAGAACATGAGTGCTGAGCACGAAGCGCCTTTCGTATTGTTAGTAGACAAAAAAATCTCAAACATTCGTGAATTGCTGCCCTTGTTAGAGCAGGTTGCTAAATCATCTCGCCCATTAATCATTGTTGCTGAAGATGTTGAAGGCGAAGCCTTGGCTACCTTGGTAGTTAACAACATGCGCGGCATAGTGAAAGTGGCTGCTTGTAAGGCACCTGGTTTTGGTGATCGTCGTAAAGCTATGCTTGAAGACATCGCTGTTTTAACGGGTGGTACGGTAATCACTGAAGAGCTAGGTCTAGATTTAGAATCAGCGACTCTTGAGCACTTAGGTTCTGCCAAGCGCATTACTCTAGATAAAGAAGCGACTGTGATTATTGACGGTGCGGGTGATGCCGCGGCTATTCAAGCACGTGTTGCTGAAATTCGTGTGCAAATGGAAAATACCTCTTCAGATTACGATCGTGAGAAGTTACAAGAGCGTGTTGCTAAACTAGCTGGCGGCGTTGCCGTTATCAAAGTGGGCGCCGCTACTGAAATGGAAATGAAAGAGAAGAAAGCGCGCGTTGAAGATGCCTTGCATGCAACACGTGCAGCAGTAGAAGAAGGTGTTGTACCTGGCGGCGGTGTTGCCTTGGTTCGCGCCTTACAAGCTATCGAAGGCTTAACCGGTGCTAACGACGACCAAACGGTAGGTATCAACTTAGCTCGCCGTGCGATGGAATCACCTTTACGTCAAATAGTCACTAACGCGGGCGACGAAGCCTCGGTAGTGTTAGATAAAGTGAAGGCTGGTACAGGTAACTTCGGTTACAACGCCGGTACTGGCGAATACGGTGACATGATAGCCATGGGTATATTAGACCCCGCTAAAGTAACCCGTACTGCGCTACAGGCTGCTGGTTCGGTTGCTGGTTTGATGATCACTACCGAAGCGATGATCTGCGATGCTGCTGACGATGGCGCTGCTGGCGGTATGCCAGATATGGGCGGCATGGGTGGTATGGGCGGCATGGGTGGCATGGGCGGTATGATGTAATCGTCCCCCGGCGCCTGGCCGTTAACGCGGCCTAGCTTCACCATTAAAAAACCCTGCACGAGTCTGTGCGGGGTTTTTTGTGTCTGGGTATTTATAACGTTGTGGTGGTGTTTGTCAGTGTTTACATGATATTTTTTCTAGAAGCACAGCAAAATACCCTGTGTTGAGCGAAAATGCGGCAGCTGTAGGCTGCAGTTACTGTAAAAATAAGCGCTTTAACTAAGGTGCAAAACGGCAAAATCCTATATAATTCGGCCCTGATTTTCCTGGTTCTGGTACTGCTATCCCCAAGATTCGGCAACCTGACACCCTTGCTTAAGCGTGTGAGCGGTTAGCTGTCGCACAGTAAATAGCATGATAAAGAGGTTTATACTATGTCAGCAGATTTAACGCCCTACGCCTTGCGTCAAAAAATTCGCAGCGGTGAGCACAGCAGTAATACCTCGGGTTTATGTACTGGTTTTGTGCAGGCCAACGTAGTGATTTTGCCCAAAGACTGGGCGCAGGACTTTTTAATGTTCGCCCAAGCTAACCCCAAGCCTTGCCCTATTATTGCGGTAGCACCAGAAGCTGGTGCTTATCACCTGCCCGAGGCCGGCAAGGATTTCGATATACGCAGCGATGTGCCGCAATACCGTATTTGGAATGACGGTGTGATGACCGATGAAGTCACCGACATTAAAGATTACTGGCGCGACGATTTAGTGACCTTTTTGATAGGTTGTTCTTTCTCCTTTGAAGAAGCGCTAATCGCCGATGGCTTAGAGATACGCAATATTGCCGAAGGCGTTAACGTACCGATGTACCGCACCAACGTACCGTGCAAGCCGGGCGGCCGTTTTAGTGGCAATACTGTGGTGAGCATGCGTCCCTTTAAACCGGTGGATGCCATACGTATGATACAAATTTGCAGCCGTTTCCCCTCAGTACACGGCGCGCCTATACACTTTGGCGACCCAGCTGCCATAGGCATAGCCGATATCAACAAGACTGACTTCGGTGATCCTGTCACCATTAAACCCGGTGAAGTGCCCGTTTTTACCGCCTGCGGGGTAACCCCGCAAGAAGCTATCGCCCAAGCCAAGCCGCCTTTCTGCATTACCCACAGCCCCGGCTGCATGGTGGTGACCGATATGCCCAATAGCAAACTGGCCATTATGTAGTAGGGCTAAGCTGTAATTGGCTGAGGCCGCGACGGCAAATATTGATAGTTTTTAAAAGACTTTGGAGAGCAACGTGCGTTTAAATTGTGATTTAGGTGAAAGTTTCGGCTCATGGACTATGGGCATGGATGAGGCGGTTATGCCTCATATTAATCAAGCCAATATAGCCTGTGGCTTCCACGCCGGTGATCCGTTGATTATGCAGCGCACCCTAAGCTTGGCAAAAGAGCACGGCGTTATGGTCGGTGCCCATCCCGCTTATCCCGATTTAGTAGGATTTGGCCGCCGTTCTATGAACTGCAGCGCTGACGAAATTAAAGCGTTTATGTTGTACCAGCTGTCAGCAATGGACGGCATGGCCGCAACCGCGGGCATTGAAATGCAATATGTTAAACCCCACGGTGCTTTATACAACGACATGATGGCCAAAGCAGATGTGCGTGAAGCTATCATGGAAGCCGTAGCCACCTTCCATAAGCCTATTAAACTCATGCTGCAAGCCACGCCGCAAGCTGACGAGCACAAAGCTGAAGCGGCTGCGTTGGGTTTAGAGTTATGGTTTGAAGCCTTTGCCGACCGTTGCTATGACGATGATGGCAAGTTGCTAGCACGCAGCAAAGCCGGCGCGGTACACAACAAAGAAAAAATGCTAGCGCAAGTTGAGCAGCTCTGTGATCAGGGGACTATCACCACAGTAAGTGGTCACACACTTACCCTGCAGGTGGATACCCTGTGCGTGCACGGCGATAACCTAGCCGGTGTGCAAGCTATAGAAGCCATTCGTGCTTTAGTCGACCAGCGCGCGCAGTCTTAAATTTCGGGGAATAACTATTTCATGAAGATTCAAATAGCCGGTGAAAATTCACTGATATTGTATTTTGGCGACGAGGCTAATGCTGAAGTCGCAGCGGCTGTTTATGCAGCTACCCAAGCCATACGCGAGCACTTGGCCGATGTCATCATCGATATGGTGCCTTCCTATGCCTCATTGCTAGTGATTTTTGATGCCTATAAGTGTGACCATTTACAGTTGCGCAAAAGCATACAGCAGGCTATTGCTGGTGACAGTGCTAGCGGCAATCAAGAGGGTGCCGTAGTCACGTTACCGGTGTATTACAGTGAAGAATCTGGCCCCGATTTAAAAATTATTGCTGAGCGCTCGGGTTTGAGCGTCGATGAAATTATTGCCCTGCACCAGGCCGAAGAATACCGTGTCTACGCTATAGGCTTTGCCCCGGGTTTCGCCTATTTAGGGCAAGTGGATGAGCGTATCGCCTCGCCCCGTATCGCTACGCCGCGTAAATATGTACCCAAGGGCGCGGTAGGTATTGCCGATAGGCAAACCGCGGTGTACCCGGCACCTTCCCCGGGCGGCTGGAATTTAATAGGCCTGTGTCCCATCCCCATGTTCACCCCAGAAGGGGAAAGCCTAATGCCGGTAGTTGTAGGTGATAGAGTGAAATTTAAAGCCATTAGCAAAGACGAGTTCTTGGCCATGGGTGGCGAATTGGATGAGAAGTTTTTACAACAGGAGGCGAAGGCATGAGTTGTTTTAAAGTTGTTGCTCCTGGTTTTTTGAGCCTGTTACAAGATGCCGGCCGCTACGGTTACCACGGCGTGGGGTTAACCACCTCCGGCCCCATGGACGCTTTGGCATTTAACTGGGCTAATTTATTATGCGGTAACGCTGCCGATGCCGTCGCCATTGAGGCCAGCGTAGGGGGGTTAACTATGACCTCGCAAGCCGATACTGTGATCGCTGTAACCGGTGCCGAAGTGCCTTTCACGATTAACGGTGAAGAGCGCGAGTTATGGCGCAGTCATAAGGTGAAAACGGGCGATACTATCGCCTTGAGTTTTGCTACCAATGGCTGCCGCTCTTACCTTGCCGTAGCGGGTGGCTTCCAAATTAAAGAAAGCTTTGGTTCAGTCGCTACAGTAGTGCGGGAAGGCATAGGCGGTTTGGCGGGTAAGGCCTTGCAGGCGGGTGATGAGTTGCCGGTTAAAGGCATTGATGCTCCCTGTTTAGAGTTGCCTGAGCAGTGGCGCCCTAGCTATAGCAAAGACATTACTGTTCGTGTTATTCCCAGCTATCAAGAGCAGAGCTTTAGTCGTGTGCAACAGCGCGTGTTCTTTGGCAGTGAGTACACGGTATCTGATCGCTGTGATCGCATGGGCTATAAAATGGCAGGCCCGGCGATTGCCGCTGCTATGTCAGCCATGTTGTCAGAGGGTATTTGCTTGGGGGCTATACAGGTTCCACCCGATGGCCAGCCCATAGTGTTAATGAATGATAGGCAAACCATTGGGGGTTACCCCAAAATTGGTGCTGTGTTGTCGTTAGATTTAGCTTATCTTGCCCAGCAAATGCCGGGCGGCAAAGTGCGCTTTGAACCCATTACTATAGATTGTGCCCACAACGCCTTACATCTAGCCAAGAGCCATTTTGAACGTGCTCAAAGCCAGTTAGTCGCAGTAGCAAGTGAATAGGCTGTATAGCCGCTTTTTGAGATCGTTTTATGACAAGTACTGAATTACGCTTTAACAGCACCGAGCAGGCGCTTAGCCAGCAAATTGAAAACATACTGGTGGCCCGCAACCCGCGTGGCATGCAAAACGCGCAAGCAGTTTTAGAAGCCGGTTATTACTACCGTGCCGCTAGAGTGCTGCAAGAGCAGTTAGCCAAGCCCGGTAGTGTGGTATTAATAGGCACGGGCTTTCCTGTACCTCAGCCCGGCGACACCCACACCTTCGAAACCGATGGTCCTGTTGGCGCTATTGCCCTGTATGACACCTTCAAAGCCTTAGGCATGCAGCCTATCATCATTACCAGTGGTGCTTTAGCGGCGGCCTTGGCGCCGGATTATCGCGTACACACGATTAGTGAAGGCAATTTGGCGGTAGCCGAGCAAGAGGCCAAAGCCGGCTTAGCGGCGCTTAAGCCCGATGTGGTAGTGAGCATAGAAATGCCCGGCCTTAATGCCAATGGCCAGTACTCGAATATGCGCGGTGAAGATATTAGCCACCGCTGCCCCAGCTTTGACGACTTTTTGCGTTTAGCCGCTTGTCCTACCATGGCCATAGGCGATGGTGGCAACGAGATAGGCATGGGCAATATTGCTGAGGCTTTAGAAAGTTTAAGTATCATCCCCGCCCGCACCCAGTGTGATGAGTTGATGGTGGCGGATGTGTCTAACTGGGGGGCCTACGGTTTAATCGTGTGGTTGTCCCTATGGAACCAACAAGATTTATTAGCCCCTATCAAGCCGCGGGCGATACTAGAATACTTGTCTGTCAGAGGCAGTGTAGACGGTGTAAGCCGCGAAAACACCGTGACCGAAGACGGTATGGAACCTACGGAAGGCGAGTCGGTAATTGCCGAACTAAGAGCCGTAGCGGGTTTTTAAGTCCCGTTTGATACAAGTAAGTACATTGCGTCATTCCCTGCAGGCCTTATTCTCTAAGGCTTGCAGGGGCAATAGCTGCCACTATTGTTGTAAAGATGACCAAAAGCGGTAATTTCTGTTAGAATTGCCGCCCTTTTATTTCAGGTGGCCATTTCATAGAGGCAAGCCCTACTATGAGCGTGGACCGAATTTTTTGACTAACGTGAGATTGATCTTATGTCTATTGTGTATTTAGACGGCGCTTATATGCCCATGGCAGAGGCGAAAATATCGCCTATGGACCGTGGTTTTCTATTTGGCGACGGCATCTATGAAGTGGTCCCTTCATACGACGGTAAAATGGTAGGCTTTGGCCCGCACATAGACCGCATGATAGAAGGTATGGGTTTTGTTGATATCAAACTGGATTGGTCGCACGATCAATGGCAAGACGTTTGTGATCAGCTAATCGAGAAAAACGGTGGAGGCAATTTAGGTATTTATCTACATGTTAGCCGCGGCACCGACACTAAACGCTTTCATGCTTACCCCGATAATGTAACGCCTACCGTGTTTGCTTTTGCTTTTGATATTGCTCCTGCCGCTGTGGCCGATAAGGCCAAAGTTAAGGGCTACAAAGTCAACACACAGCAAGATTTACGCTGGGATAGGTGCAACATCAAATCTACCGCCTTGTTGGGTAATGTCATGCACTTTCAGTCTGGCCATGTTGCCGGCATGAACGAAACCTTATTGTTCAACGCCAACAACGAGCTAACCGAAGCGTCTGCCTGTAACGCTTATATTGTTAAAGATGGCGTAGTCATAACGCCACCACTAGATAACCAGTGCTTGCCCGGTATTACCCGCAAAATTTTGTTAAGCATATTAGCGAAAGATGGCTCTATCAAAGTGGAAGAGCGCATAGTCACTAAAGACGAAGTGTTAAACGCTGATGAAGTGTGGATTACCTCTTCTTCTAAAGAGATTGCACCCGTTGTTGAAGTTGACGGCAAGCCCGTAGGTAACGGTGAAGTGGGCGACGTATGGTTGGCTGCACAAACCTTATATAGCGCGCAAAAGTACGATTATTAATTACTGCGCACTCGATGCACCCCGCGCTGCTTAACGGCAGCGCTTAAAAGCAAGAATAGCGTTATAGCGTACTCAAGAGTACGCAGCGCTTTTTCTTGCTTTTTTGTCTGTGAATACCTCTCACGACGCTTTAATGATTTGCTGCACTTAGAAAGAGAAATAAACCATGGCTCGTCCTGCAAAAGCTAAAATCAATCTAGATGCCTTGCGCCACAACTATAACGTGGCTTGCAATATTGCACCCGACTCGCAAGCGGTGGCTATTGTTAAAGCCAATGCCTACGGCCATGGTGCTGTTGAGACGGTAAAGGCCTTACAAGAACACGCCCCGGTATTTGGCGTGGCTTGCATAGAAGAAGCCATGGAGTTGCGAGAGGCAGGCATAGAGCAACCTATTTTATTATTAGAGGGGATGTTTAGCGCCAGCGAAGTTGCTGTAGCGCAGCAGCAGGGTTTTTGGGTCGCCGTGGGCAGCCGCGCACAAATAGAAATGCTGACTCATGCTAAAGCTGGCCAGCCTTTAAAAGTTTGGTTAAAGCTGGATACCGGTATGCATCGCTTGGGAGTGCAGCCCCATGAAGCAGTAACGTTATACCGCTTGCTAGCCGAGAGCGACAACGTAGCCGACGCCATTGTACTCATGACGCACTTGGCGTGTGGGGATGAGTTAGAGCGTCCACAAACCGATACCCAAATACAGTGTTTTGATGAGACTCTTGCGGCGATTAAGGATGTGGCCGATGAGTTGGGCCAAACTGTAGAAACCAGCCTTGCCAACTCGGCGGGTACTATGGCCTGGCAAGATTGCCGTCGCAGCTGGGTGCGCCCAGGTTATATGCTCTATGGCGGTAACCCTTTTGGTCATAGCCAGGAAAGCGCCGACCAATTGCAGCCAGTGATGAACCTACTGACTGCCGTCATTGCTCTACGCGATATAGCGGTAGGCGAGTGCGTGGGCTATGGCGCCAACTGGTGCGCCCAGCGCCCCTCAAAAATTGCTACCATCGCCATGGGTTATGCCGACGGCTACCCTCGCGTAGTTAAGACCGGTACACCGGTGTTGATTCACGGCGAGCGCGTTAGCATAGTGGGCAATGTATCTATGGACATGATTACTATCGACGTCACCGACATAGCCGATGTGCAGTTAGGCGATGAGGTAATGATGTGGGGTGAAGGTTTGCCTGTCGATGAAATAGCAGCCTGTGCTGGCACTATCGGTTATGAATTATTGGCGCGTATGCCAACGCGAGTGCCGAGGATTTATGTGGGTGGGTAAGGGCAGTCGCTAGGGTTTAGTCTCTAGTCGCTAGATTTCAAAAAGGCCAGCTCTTTGCGGAGTTGGCCTTTTTTATTTATTAAATAATATTTTGTAAACACGGAGCGGTTAAATCGGACAGTTTAGTTTTTTGATTGCCGTTTTCATCAAAATTACCTGGCGATAGCCACTGTATAAAGGCGGCTTTAAGTGTTGGCCATTCTTGATCGGTGGTTGCATACCAAGCCGTGTCGCGATTGCGTCCTTTTACAACGACTGCTTGGCGGAATATGCCCTCGAAAGAAAACCCTAATCGTTGAGCTGCGGCACGTGAAGGCGCATTGAGTGCGTCGCATTTCCATTCGTAGCGCCTATAGCCTAGTGAAAAGGCATGATCCATCATTAAAAACATGGCTTCTGTTGCTGCAGGGCTGCGCTGTAGGTTTGGCGAATAGTGTATGTGTCCGACTTCAATCGTGCCCATGTTAGGGGTGATGCGTAAATAGCTGGCAACTCCGGCGGCTTTACCTGTTGATAGGTTTACTATGGCGTAAAAGAGTGGGTCGTTACTACTTGTGTATTGCTCAATCCAGGTTTGGTAATCCTTACTGTCGCTAAAAGGCCCGTAGGGTAAGTACGTCCAGTTGTCACTCTCACTGTTTACTTGATTGGCGGCGTATAGATTTTCTGTGTGGTGTGAGGCTAGTGGTTCAAGGTGGCAAAAACGACCGGTTAGCACTGTGCGCTTGGGTAAGGGTGGTGGTGTCCAGTTGTTTATGGCTAAGCCTACAGGTTGATGAAATTGATTTATCTCGTATTCCATTATTGTCCTTAATAAGAAAATGGATTGTAGCGAGCTCTCGGTTATGTGAGGCAGCAGAGCTTACCGCCAAAAGAGACTAGCTTGCTGATCAGGTAGCTCTATGGATGCCGGGGTGAAACCCGGTATGACAGTAAGTCGATATCTAACGATTCTTTTACAGCTAGCGACTACAGCATTCACGGCGTACCACCGGTCAATTTCAACAAATCCGCATTCACCTTACGCCGAAAGTGATCCACTGAATCTAAACGTTCTTTGTTTTCTGCGCTTAAGCGCTCGGCTTTGATTAGGCGGTTGTTGAAGAGGTTAACCTTGTCGTTGGTTTTTTCTAAGGTGCTCTCTTGGGCCTTGAGTTTTTTCTCGTTGCTGGCTAGTTGGTTGCTGAGTTGGTCTAGGGTTTGTAGCTTTTGGTTAAGCTTGTTGGTGACCACGTCGTTGCTAGCCAGTTTTTGCTCGGTGCTGTCTATAAAGCTTTTAACATTGTTAAGGCTGCGGTCGTGGCTTTGCTGTTTGGTTTCTAAAATTTCTAGGCGTTCTTTGCTCTTTTTCCAGACATTGTCCCAGAGCTTGCGCACTTCAAAGTCGATCTCGCGCAATTTGACCTTCATGGCCTCGCTGGATTCACCCATGCTTTCATCGGTTACTGATAAACGACTTTCCAATCCGGCGACTCTGGCCTCGGTGAGCGCAAGGGTGTGTTCAGCGGCTTTGAGGCGCTGTTGTAAAAAGCCTGCTAGTACCGCAGTGAGTATTAACACCACCACGACAAAGGCTAAGGTGATTTTTAGGCTGTTGCTGGCGCTGCCGTTGCTGGCGACATCGGGCACTACGCCCAAGCCGCTAAGTGCACCTTTGCTTTGGGTGCGTTGGTAAGAGGCGATTTCATCACGTGCTGGGGTGATGGCGATGTTGTCGTGGGGTGGGCGGTTATCGTTGCTGGCCATAGTGTTTTTATCAGTATTTCGCTATTAAGGGGTGGACGCGTGTGCGGCATTATTGCACGGCTAGGGACAAGCACAAACTATGTGGGTTCATCTGTTTTAATATTTCGGTCATTTTTTCGGCAAAAACACAGTATTACAGTGGAATTCTATAAAAGAGGTTTAAATTTATGGCTAAATAGCCTATAAAAGCACTCAGGTATTAAGGGGTTAGCTAACTCCTCAATAACAATAATCCTTCCATAATCAACTAGGGGTGTTTCATGGAAAATATCATCAGCTTAGATCTACTATTTCGCTGGGCGCACGTGTTATTCGGTATCACGTGGATAGGCCTACTGTACTATTTCAACTTTATTCAAGGTGAATACTTCAAAGAGGCTGAGGCTAGCGCCAAGGCTGATGCCACTAAAAAATTAGCGCCACGTGCGTTGTGGTGGTTCCGTTGGGGCGCCATGTTTACCTTTATTACCGGTTTGGTGTTGTTGATGGGTATTCGCAAGACTCACGGTATTGATGGATTCATCGCCATGGGCGCGTTAATGGGTACTTTTATGTTCCTAAACGTTTGGTTAATTATCTGGCCAAACCAAAAAATCGTTTGCGGCATTGTTGAAGGTGATGCATCGGTTGCCGGTCCTAAGGCTTTATTAGCTTCACGAACCAATACGTTGTTTTCTATCCCTATGTTGTTCGGCATGCTGGCCTCTTTCCATGGCACTGGCAAAGGCAGCACCCTCATAGATCACGCTGCTGGCGCATCTCAAGGCCTGACTACTGGCGTTATTGCAGTATTAGCTTTAGTTGTATTGCTGCAGCTAAATGCTATGTTCGGTAAGTTAGGGCCTATGGCTAGTGTGAAGGGTGTTATTCACTCTAGTCTCGCGTTAGCGGTTGTATGTGTAGGCTTGTTACAGCTGGTATAGCTAGTACTGAGACACAAAAAAACCGGGCAATGCCCGGTTTTTTTGTGTCTGCTACTTACTCTTTAAAGAGAGTCTAGCGACAAACTTGCTTAGCAGTTTTGATTTGTTTCTTGCTGCAATCTTCTTTAGAGCCTTTGCCTACGCACCAAGTTTTGCGGTTGTCCCAAGCTGAAATATCTTTGCTTTCACCGTTAGAGCAGGAAACGACATAGTATGAATACACTTCGTCATCTTCTAAAACGATATCTTCGCTGTATTTAATACTCACAGGACGGGCGGCCATAACCGTTGTAGATACGGCGGCTAATACTACTGCTGTTAGTAAATGTTTGAATTTCATAGTGTTGTCTCTATTATTTTTTACCATAAACCATGGATGTTAATACCAGTCATCAAACAGGATTGTTATTTGATGGACTTAGTATAACTTTCAGAGCTGAACCCAAACTGAATGGCCGGCAATAAAATGCTTAGGGGGCCATATTATTTTGCATGGTCTTATTAGGAACGCCAGCAGAGAGGGTAGGCCGTGGGGATTTAGCGCGCCTGTAAGCGGGCAAAAGCGGTATTTTGGTGTACAATAGCCGCGTTTTATAAGGGCCTATTGCGGCCTGTAACCTTCTACCCAGCGGCTATATCAGGGAGCCTGTATGACCATTATTCGCCAAGATGACTTAATAGATAGCATTGCTGATGCGCTGCAATTCATCTCTTATTACCACCCGCTAGATTTTATCCAAGCGGTAGACAAGGCCTATCAGCGCGAGCAGAACCCTGCTGCCAAAGACGCGATGGCGCAAATCTTAATCAATTCTCGTATGTGCGCCGAAGGCCACCGTCCTATTTGCCAAGATACTGGTATCGTTACCGTCTTCTTAAAAGTAGGTATGAATGTGCAGTGGGATGCCACCATGTCGGTTACTGATATGTGTAACGAAGGCATACGCCGTGCCTATATGAACCCTGATAATGTCTTACGAGCCTCTATTTTGGCTGATCCCGATGGCGCTAGAACCAACACTAAAGATAACACCCCGGGTGTGGTGCATTATGAAATCGTGCCCGGCGACACCGTAGAGGTGCATGTAGCCGCTAAGGGTGGCGGCAGCGAGGCCAAGTCTAAATTTGCCATGCTTAACCCCTCAGACTCGGTAGTGGATTGGGTATTAAACATGGTGCCGCAAATGGGCGCGGGCTGGTGTCCGCCGGGCATGCTAGGCATAGGCATAGGTGGCACCGCCGAAAAAGCCATGATGTTGGCTAAAGAATCCTTATTAGAACCTGTCGATATACAAGATTTGCAACAGCGTGGTGCCAGCAATCGCGCCGAAGAGCTGCGCTTAGAGCTGCACGAAAAGGTTAACAAGCTAGGTATAGGTGCCCAGGGCCTAGGTGGCTTAACCACGGTGTTGGATGTGAAGGTCAAAGATTTCCCCTCGCACGCCGCTAACAAAGCCATAGCCATGATCCCCAACTGTGCCGCTACCCGCCACACTCACTTCACGCTAGATGGCAGTGGCTCAGCCAAGTTAACCCCACCCAAGCTAGAAGATTGGCCAGAAGTGACCCGCGAAGCCGGTGCCAATGTGAAGCGCGTAAATCTAGATACCGTCACTAAAGAAGAGGTAAAAGGCTGGAAGCCCGGTGATACCTTATTGTTAAACGGCAAGATGTTAACCGGCCGTGATGCTGCCCATAAAAAAATGGTAGACATGATTAACAACGGTGAAGAGCTGCCGGTGTCTATGCAAGGCCGTTTTATATACTACGTGGGCCCAGTCGATCCTATTGGTGACGAAGTGGTAGGCCCCGCCGGCCCCACCACCGCTACTCGCATGGATAAATTTACCCGTACCATGCTGGCTGAAACCGGCTTACTGGGCATGATAGGTAAAGCCGAGCGCGGCCCTATCGCTATAGAGGCTATTAAAGAGTTTGAATCGGTTTACCTTATGGCCGTAGGTGGCGCAGCCTTCCTAGTGGCGCAAGCGATTAAAGCCTCTAAAGTAGTCGGTTTCCCCGAATTGGGTATGGAAGCTATCTATGAATTTGAGCTAGAAGATATGCCCGTCACCGTAGCGGTAGACTACCAAGGCGAGTCTATACACCAAACAGGCCCCGCTTTCTGGTCGAAAAAAATAGAGGCGGAAGCGATAGAGGTTAGATAAGCGGCAAGCTTTAAGCTACAAGTAGCAAGATTAAAAATGGGAGGCTGTGTGCCTCCCATTTTTTTACAATTGATATTTCAGTTAAATTAACATTTAATCAAGTATTACGTGGCCTTAGCCAGGTCGTAGAGAAATAATAATCACAGCTTACAGCTTACAGCTTACAGCTTACAGCTTACAGCTTACAGCTTATGACCAAAGGACTAACAACATGGATTTATCATCAATTATCTTCTGGGTGATTATTTTTGGTTCGATTGTTTACATTGTCGGTATTTATAATCAATTAGTCACTTTAAGAAATCGCTTCCAAAATGCGTTCTCACAAATCGAAGTGCAGCTTAAACGCCGCTACGACTTAATCCCCAATTTAGTCGAAACCGCTAAAGCTTATATGAGCCATGAGCGCGAAACCTTAGAGGCGGTGATTAGTGCTCGCAATGAGGCGATGACGATGTTGAAAGGGGCTGCGGCCGACCCTAGCGGCAGTGCGATTCAAGGTTTGGCGGGGGCCGAAGGGGTATTACAGGGAGCCTTGGGTAAAATGAATATGGTGATGGAGGCCTATCCCGATTTAAAAGCCAATCAAAATATGATGCAGCTTACCGAAGAATTAACCACCACCGAAAATCGCGTGGCTTTTGCTAGGCAGGCTTTTAATGATGCGGTGACTGAATACAATAGCTACAAGCAATCATTTCCCCCGGTGTTTTTTGCGAAAAAGTTTGGCCACCCTAAAGACGCTAGCCTATTAGAGTTTGAGGATAGCGCCGCCATACAGGCCGCGCCTAAAGTTTCCTTTTAATCATGTCTGCTAAGCCGTGAATTTCTTCACTGAGCAAGATCAGGCCCGCCGCAACAGTAAAATATTAATTGCCTTGTTTGCTGTTGCGGTGTGCAGCCTTATTGCTATCACCAATCTTGTTGTGGCTATTACCTTTTGGCTGATGGATGGCCAGCTGCAAGATTCTTCCCATGTCACCGAGTTGCTACACAGTGCGGGTAAACCTAGCTTTGCCCATTATTTTAGCTGGCAAAATTTTGGCAAGATTAGTCTTATGGTCAGCAGTGCTATCGCCATAGTGATAGCCTATAAATGGCTGCAGTTAGCGGCCGGCGGCAAGCGTGTGGCCGAGTCTTTGGGTGGCGTACGCATACATCCCAATACCGACAATGTTAATGAAAAGCGCGTGCTTAACGTGGTGGAAGAAATGGCCTTGGCCTCCGGCATGCCGGTGCCTGCGGTGTATTTGTTGCGCGGCGAAAAAGGTATTAACGCTTTTGCCGCGGGTAATACCCCAGCCGATGCAGTGATTGGTGTTACCCAGGGGGCCATAGAGCAGTTTGATAGTGAGCAACTGCAAGGGGTAGTGGCGCACGAATTTAGCCATATACTTAACGGCGATATGCGCTTAAACCTGCGCATGATTGCGCTGTTATCCGGTATTGTTTTTATCGGTAATATAGGCGAGCTGATTATGCGCGCCGGTGGCCGCCATGGCGGTTATCACACCACTAAGCGCTCCGGTGATGCCCGGGTGTTTATGCTGGGCTTGGCCTTTGTCATTATAGGTTGGCTGGGTGTTTTTTTTGGCGGTTTGATTAAAGCCGCTATTAGTAGGCAGCGTGAATTTTTAGCCGATGCCTCAGCGGTGCAATTTACCCGCAACCCACAAGGCATCGCTAATGCCTTAAAAATTATTGGGGGTTATCAAGCGGGGTCACGGGTGTTCAGTGCCAAAGCCAGTGAGATTAGCCATATGTTTATTGCCGAGGCGTTGGGCAGCTGGGCTAGCTTTGATACTCACCCCGAAATAGAAAAGCGTATTAGAAAAATAGAGCCAGGCTGGAATGGCGCTATGATTAGCCGTCGCATGCGCGTAGAGGCCAGTGCGCAGGCGGGCGCAGCCTTGCATGGCAAAGAGCAACGCAAGGGGCAGGCCGCTATGGCCGCCGTTGCCGGCGCTGCTTTTGTTGCCGCACAACAGACCCAAGCTATACATTCGGCGGTAGCCGATGCCGAGCACAGCATAGAGAGCATTCCCTATGGGTTAAAAAAGCTTGCTCATGAACCTTTGGGAGCCAGTGCTTTGGTGTATAGCTTATTACTCGATGCCGATAAGGCTACGGCCGAGCAGCAAATAACTTATATAGAACAATGTCAGGTTAAAGGTTTGGTAATGCTATGCCTGCAAATTAAAGAGGACGTTGCGGGCTTAGATGTCAGCTTGCGTTTACCGTTAATTGAGTTAAGTTTGCCAGCGTTAAAAATGTTATCGGCAGAGCAATACAAGCAGTTTAAAAAAACCTTATTGTTAATCATACGCGCCGATAAAAAATTTGAAATATTTGAATGGTGCCTATTTCAATTGGTGCGTCATTATCTGGCGCCAGAGTTTGAAACCATACGAGCCAGCAAGCCGCAATATAAAAAGGCTAAACAGGTTGCCAAGCCCTACGCTATAGTATTGTCTGCGTTGGTGCGCTACGGGCATGATGATGAAGGCGAACAGCATCGTGGGTTTACTAAAGGTGCCAATACCGCAGGTTTATACACCTTAACGTTATTGCCTGAGCAGGACTGCAGTATGGATGATTTTGTGAAAGCGGTTAATCAATTAGCTAACTGCTTTCCGCTGCTAAAGCCTAAATTACTAAAAGGGTTTGCTGATTGTGTCAGCCATGATGGCGTGGTCAGCCCTATTGAACAAGAAGTGTTAACAGCCATCGCTGCAGTGATGGATTGCCCTCAACCTCGGCTATTAATGAGCTAACAACAGCATAGCGCTGTGGAAAAATGATGAAGCCTATACAATTTAACGCCAGTGAAGTCAGCCTACAATTAGAGCAGGGCTACCATGTGCTTGCCTTTTATAATGACGATGAATATCTGTTTTTACAGCGTTTGGAAGAGATAGGGCATAAAGAAGATGATGGGGTTTATATAGAATATAAAGATCCCGTTCATGCCGGCTTTGATGTGGCTGCATCAGTTAGCCTAAGCAAAAAACAATTTACCCTTACGCTAAAATCTCCTTTATATAAATTACCCGACGTGCTGAGCTTTGACATCGCGTTGCAGCTTAGTGATGAAGACTATGGTCGCTACGGCACTATGCTAGAAACATTTTTTAGCGATAGGCAGGTTGAGGTCGCAGTACGTTAAGCGCTATTCATCCGCTGTTATTTTACGTATTAGCCAGCGGCTAGTAGGCGCTTGGATAAGCAAGTTAAACAGCACTACCCCAAACACTATAGATTGTATGGTCCACCAATAACTCAAGCTGGTGGGCAAGGTAAGCACTAAGGCTATGGCTACCACCCCACGTATATCCCCCCATATTAATACCCCCTTCCAATTTTTTTGTATGCTGTGGCTGAAGGGAATGCTGGCTATAGTGCAAATAAAGATGGTGGCGCTACGGCTAAGAATGGCTGCGCCTATACCTATTAAAATGGCTAGCCATTGATGGCTAAACATATCGGGGGTAATCACTAGGCCCATTAACACAAATAAGATGCTGCTAAATAATAAGGCCAGCCAGTGCCAGTTGCCGTCGGCCCCTAATAAAAAGCTGTGCTCTTTTTCGTTGAGGCACATACGGGCGACTATGGCTGTACCCATCACTGCCATAATGCCTGATACTTCAAATATGTTTTTAGCTAAATAAAAGCTACCCACAGCTGCAAATAATAAAACAATGCGGGTGGTGGAGTGGCTGGCCAGTAGCAAGGTCAGTATGGCGGCGATTAAACCCATAATGCCGCCCAATATCAACCCGCCCATAAATACACTGATAAAAAAAGTACTTATAGAAAGATTGCTGCTACTTGCACTGTGCGTGGCAATGGCAATAAGCAGCGAAAACAAAACAATAGTGGTGGCATCGCTAAATAAACTTTCGCCTTTTATCAGGGTGATAAGGCCCTTAGGTGCTTTATGCTGCTCTAGCTTGGCGGTAGTGATTACCGGATCGGTGGTGGCTAACACTACGCCGCAAATCAAGGCGGCTATCCAGGGGAAGCCGCTGGGATGGTTTATGCCGTAATAAATAAGCACGGCGCTAAATAAGGTGCTAAGTACTACGCCTACACTGGCCAGCAATAAGATGGGTTTTAACCAGCGTTTTAAGTCACCGGGTTCTATATGCCAGACGGCTTCAAAAATTAATATAGGTAGCAACAGGTAAAAGACCAAGTCTTGCAAGTTGTTGGCTCTAATGCCGGTATCTATACCCCATTGCGGCACTAACCAGCCTGCAGCTACGCCCACCAATAAGCAGCCTAAACTGTTATCAATTTTTAACAGGCGATTTAAAATTAAACCGCATAGCGCCATGGCCACTACCAGTAATATTTGGCCTACAACTAATTCCACACCCATACGATTTCCCTTGTGTTAGTTATGGTTCTTTTGAACTGGTGATTAAATCAGCGCGCATCGTTGGCGTAGGAAATTGCACTTCCATAGGTTCCGGTAAGCCGTGTGCATTAATAATGTTGGCATGTTTACGGGTTAAGCTGCGCGCTTCTTTAACACCACAGGAGTGAGCAATAACACCCACTTCATATTGCAATTGAGTGGCGTAATTGTATACGCGTTCGGCTTTGTCGGTTGGGTCTAGGCCGCGTTGTAAATCTTTGTTGTGAGTGGTGATGCCGGTGGGGCAGGTGTTTTTATTGCATTGCAGGGCTTGTATGCAGCCTAGTGCAAACATAAAACCACGGGCTGAGGTAATAAAATCGGCGCCCATGCATATAGCCCAGGCGACTTCGCTGGGGTTGATTAATTTCCCCGAGACGATAATTTTTATGCGGTCACGCAAATCATACTCAATGAGTTTATCGACCATCAACGGCAGGCTACGCTTAATCGGTAAGCCTACATAATCCATTAGGCTTTGCGGGGCTGCACCGGTGCCACCATCGGCGCTATCTATAGTAATAAAGTCGGGGGCGTGGCTGGGGCCGCGGCGGTGTATGGCTTGCATTAAGTCGTCTATCCACTCGCTGTCGCCTATAACTACTTTAAAACCTACCGGTTTGCCGGTTAATTCACGTATGCGCACTATCATATCCAGCAGGTTATCTATGCACTGTATTTCGACATGGCCGTTGGGGCTGATTGAATCTTGGCCTTCGGGTATATGCCTAACTTCGGCAATAACCTTGGTGACTTTTTCTTTGGGTAAAATGCCGCCTTTGCCTGGCTTTGCGCCTTGGCTCATTTTTATTTCAAACATTTTTACTTGCTCTAACTTGGCTATGCGCAGTAGCTTTTCTTCGTCCAAGGTTTTATCGGGTTTGCCTACGCCGTATTTGGCGGTGCCTATTTGAAACACTAAATCGCAGCCGCTGCGCAAATGATAGGGGGACACTGAGCCTTCGCCGGTATTCATCCATATGCCGGCTTTTTTGGCGCCGTTAGCTAAAGCGGTAATGGCCGGTATAGAAATGGCTCCAAAGCTCATACCTGAAATATGAAAAATAGAGCTGCTGGTATAAGGCTGGCGAGCATAGCCTTGGCCTATCGTCACCGCGTTGGTGGGGGTGGCATCTTCGGTTAAGGTGGGGAATAGACAGTTTAAAAAGATAATATCACCGGCTTGATTGAGTGGCCGGGTAGAGCCAAAGGCGATAGTGGAATCCACTTTTTTGGCGGCGCGATAAACCCAAGAGCGCTGGGCGCGGTTGAAGGGTAGCTCTTCGCGGTCTTGGGCAAAAAAGTACTGCCGGAAAAACTCCCCCATATGTTCAAATAAATAACGAAAGCGGCCTATTACCGGATAGTTACGCCGTATCGCTTGTTTGGTTTGGGTGATGTCTGATAGGTACAGATACACCACTATCAGGGCGGCAATAATGACTACCAACACAAACAGCAATTGGCTAAATTCTAAGAAGTCGCTGACAAATTGGTATAGCACGGGGAATTGGGTGTTGGCGGTACTCATATGCGCGTTAAGGCCTTGTTGCTATTGCTAAAATTATTATGCCTAGAGTATAGGGGCGCTAGGGGGCTTGTCGATGGATAAACAACACTTTAAGCTGTTGCTAACTCTATAACGACAGACATTATTTGAAGCAATACTATGCCCCAAGCAACTTTTTATTGGCACGATTACGAAACCTTTGGCGCTAACCCGTCGCTGGATAGGCCCTCGCAGTTTGCCGGCATACGCACCGATGCCGATTTTAATATTATCGGTGAGCCGCTGGTGATTTACTGCCAGCCAGCTAGCGATATGCTGCCCCAGCCGCAGGCCTGTTTAATTACTGGCATCACCCCGCAACAGGCCAAAGCCAAAGGGCTGCCTGAGGCGGAATTTATTCGCCTGATACATAAAGAGATGGCTAGGCCTAGCACCTGTTCGGTGGGCTATAACAGCATACGGTTTGATGATGAGGTGACACGCTACACCTTGTATCGCAATTTTTACGATGCCTATGAGCGCGAATGGAAAAACGGTAACTCCCGTTGGGATTTAATTGATATGGCGCGGGTGTGCAGAGCGCTGCGTCCCGAAGGCATAAATTGGCCCGATCATGACGATGGTACGCCCAGTTTTAAGCTGGAGCATATTACCGCCGCTAATGGTATTAGCCACGAGGCTGCCCACGATGCGCTCTCCGATGTGCATGCCACCATAGCGTTGGCCAAGCTGATTAAAACGAAACAGCCTAAACTCTATGACTATGTATTGAGCCTGCGTAATAAGCGCACGGTCGCTGCCATGTTAGATGTGGTGGCACAGGCGCCGGTGCTACACACCTCGGCGATGTTCCCAGCCAGCCGTTATTGCACCAGCCTAGTGATGCCCTTGGCCGCCCACCCCAGTAATAAGAATGCGATAGTGGCTTATGATTTAAGCGTAGACCCTACGCCGTTGCTTACTCTGAGCGCTGAACAAATCCGCGAAAAACTCTACACCCCTACCGCAGAGTTAGCCGAAGGCGAACAGCGCATCGCACTAAAAAATATTCATATTAACCGCTGCCCCATAGTCGCCACCAGTAAATTACTGGACGAAAAATTAGCGGCACGCATACAGCTGGATTTGCCACAGGCGCGGCAACATTATCAGCAGTTAAAGAATAGTCCTGGGCTAGCGGAAAAAGTCGCTCAAGTTTTCGCCGCCGATGCGCAAGGCCCTGCAAAAACCGACCCCGATGTCATGTTGTATAGCGGTGGCTTTTTTAGCCAGCAAGATAAAAGTGTTATGGCACAGGTGCGCAGTGCCAGCCCCGAACAATTACAGCAGCAAACATTTGCTTTTAGCGATAGCCGTTTAGCAGAGATGTTGTTTCGCTACCGGGCGCGTAACTACCCCGAGAGTTTAACTGCTGAAGAGGCGGAGCAGTGGCAGGAATTTCGCTTTCTTCGCCTAACCGACCCCGAAGCAGGGGCCAGCATAGTGATGGATGATTTTATAGAAGAAATTGAAACGCTAATGGCCGATGCTGCTACCACCGCTGCGCAGCGCGAAATTTTAGAGCAGTTATTGCACTATAGCGATGAGCTATTAGTCTGATGGCGGAGTCTGTCTGGGCGGTGTATATGGTGCAAACCCAATCGGGCAAACTGTATACCGGCATTACTACCGATGTGGCGCGGCGCTTTAAAGAGCATAGGGGCGAGGTGGGGGTGAATAAAGGCGCCAAGTTTTTTCGCAGTGATGCCGCGCTGAAAGTGGTATATCAAGAGCCCTGTGAAAATCGTAGCGTGGCTAGTAAGCGTGAGGCCGCCATTAAAAAACTCGGCCGTCAGCAAAAGCTAGTGCTGAGCCTAGGCCTATAAACAGCTATTATTTTTTACAATACTTCGTGTAATTATCCTGCAGTGTTTTGCTGTACTGTTTGCGTTCTTCGCCTGTCCATACGGTTAGCGTGCCATCGGGGTGTTGGGTGCGGCGCATACTGACGCGGTTATCGATCAGTTGTTGGGATTTTAACCGGTCGCAGTAGTGCTTTCTTTGTTTTGCTTTTTCTTTGGCTTCTACTCGCTGTTGCTGCTCATAGCTTTGTTGGCGCTGCCGCTCTAATTCATTTTTTTTGATGGCATTTCTATAGCTTTCCAATTCAGGGTCTAGGCTGGGCTGGCTGCCGGCGTAATGCTTTTCTTCAGCTTGTTGTTGCGCGGGTTTACTGTCGGAATAGTGCACATTGCCCTGTTCATCTACCCATTTATAGACTTGGGCCTGTGTGGTTAGGGCAATGAAGGGGAGTAGTGCGGCAACGTAGTAAGGCTTGCGGCAAATAATACGTCGGTGTTTACGAGGTGGTAAATAAAAGTTCATGGTGGTAGCTTGCGTCCTTGATAGCTAAAGATAGGGGTAATAATGGCACATTAATCAACTTTTGTTGATTAATGTGCGCACAATTTAGGCGAAGTTTTTCGCTAAATATTTTGTAATATCTTCTTCGATTTTACCGGCCATCATAGACAGCATCATGTTGAGCTCTATGGTGATGCCTATGTCGCTATCACTTACGTCTATGCTACCGGTCACGCCGGGGGCGCTGATGTCAGCTTGAGTGTCGCTATTCCAGTTAGCGGTAACGCCGTAGCGCTGTTTGATCTCGCCGGTGAGGCTTTCGATTTTGGTTTTTAATGTGTCGGCATCGAGTTGGTGGGGGTGGTTGATGGTCACTGTGCTCATGGGGCGATCCTTAGGTTGCTAAAAATAATCAGTTAAATTTCTGTAAAGTGTAGATTATAACTGTTGCTGATTAATTCTGATTGATAAATCCTACATTGTGGATAAGCCTTTACGACCAATTTTTGTAAGTGTTTTTTATCACTGCTGTCTATGTTGATGCCTAGGTATAGCTCGGTTAAATAGCGGGGCTGAAAGGGTTTGGCCTTATACCACAGCTGATCATCGCTATCGGCCAAGGTGGTTTCACTATCAAAGCAGCGTATTTCCTGCTCGTCATGATCAAACAGCGGTTTGTGTAATAGTAGCTGGTGCAGTTGCTCGATTGCGGGAGCGTTGCTGCGGCCAAAGGCGATATCCACTTGCTGCCGCAGGCTGGTTGCGGCTATGGGTTGCTCGCCGTAATTAACGTCATGGCAGGGGTTTAAACTAGGTTCTTGGCTGTCAAACTGCAGCACTATGCCCTGATGGTTGTCGGCATAGCGTTGCCAACTTTTGGCGTTATCGGGGCTGTGGCTAAAACAGCAGATGCGACAGTTTTGGGCAAATTGCCGCCACTGCTTAAGATAGTCATGTACTTCTAGCTGATGCTGTTGGGCCATGGGCAGCAGTAGTTGCTTTAACACCGGCTCAGCCTCGTCAGCGGAAAGAAAGCGGCTATCGTGTTGCCAGCGTTTGATGGTGCTGACTAGCTTATTGTTGCCAGTGGTTTCGGACTCGCCAAATAAAACTGCCAAAGCCTCTTGGCACAGACCCTGTAATAGCTGCTGGGCGGTAAAGTCGGTATCACTTAAATGGTTGAGCTCGTAAGGGTCATTGTAAAGATGCGGTGAGCTCCAGCGCAGTGACTGGCTGTTTAAGATTTTTAAGGCTGTGCCTATATCACAGTATTTATACAGTGCCGCGTTGGGTGGTTTGCTTACATGCTCGCTCACATAGTTACCTGTCGTTGTTTTACGTCAAAGCCATAGCGCACTATAGCCAATAGCTGGCCTTATGCCGTATCACTAAACTGTAAATGAATTGCAGGCCTAATGCCATATTGAAGAAAATGAGGCAGAAAGAGGGCGAAAATAGCGGCAAAACCCAGGTGCTGTGGCCGCTTAAAACCGCTAGAATGCAGCAGTTAAAACCCTATTTCAAAGCCAGCCGCTAATAAGCCACAAGCCTGTTAGCGTGCCAAGGCCTGTTACCAGCGAGGAGCTTACGTTGAAATTTCCCGGCAGCCATATTATTTCCATAGAGCCCTTCGAACGCGCAGACATAGAGCGGGTATTTACCGTTGCCGACAAGATGCGGCCCTATGCCCTACGCCAACGCATGACCAAGGTATTGGACGGCGCCATCTTAGGCAGCATGTTTTTTGAACCTAGCACCCGTACCCGAGTCAGTTTTGGCAGCGCCTTTAATTTATTGGGGGGCGAGGTACGCGAGACCATAGGCTTTGCCTCCTCAGCCATCGCCAAGGGCGAATCGCTATACGACACCGCCAGGGTGCTTAGTGGCTATAGCGATGTGATTACCATGCGCCACCCCGATGTAGGTTCGGTAGCCGAATTTGCCGAGGCCAGCCGGGTGCCGGTGATTAACGGCGGTGACGGTGCCAATGAACACCCTACACAAGCACTGTTAGACCTCTACACCATACGCAAAGAGTTGTTAGATAACGGCCGCAACGATATAGACGGTTTGCGCATCGCCCTAATAGGGGACTTAAAACACGGCCGTACCGTGCACTCGCTGTGTAAATTACTCTGCCTATACCGCAATGTTACGGTGACGCTAATTTCACCGCAGGAACTGGCTATGCCGGGCGAGATCGTTGAAAAAATGCGCAGTGCTGGCCTAACCGTACATGAGTCCGATGTAATGGAAGAGAGCATAGGTCATGTCGATATTGCCTATTCCACCCGCATTCAAGAAGAGCGCTTTGCCAGCAAAGCCGAGGCCGATTTATACCGCGGCCGCTATCGCTTAAACCAAGCTATCTACACCCGTTTTTGTGAACCCAATACCGTGATTATGCATCCCCTGCCGCGCGACTCCCGCGCCGATGCCAACGAATTGGACAATGACTTAAACAACAACCCAAACCTCGCTATCTTCAGGCAAACCGATAATGGTGTGTTGGTGCGCATGGCCTTATTCACCTTGGTGTTAGATGTGGTGGACTTGGTGGATAAGGAGTCCCGCGAAGTACATTGGTATACCGAGCGCCGTTTTTAATGGCGGAGCAAGAACTACAATTTGGCCTAGAAGATGTGCAGCTGCTCAGCGATGACAGTGTATACAAAGGCTTTTTTGAAATACGCAGCCTCACCCTTAAACACCGTTTATATGCGGGCGGCTGGAGCCAGGCGATACGCCGTGAGTTGTTTGTGCGCCACGATGCGGTGGGGGTTTTACTCTACGATCCCGCTCTAGATGCGGTAGCCCTAGTGCAACAGTTTCGAGTGGGTGCCTATGGCCATCAAGGTAAGCAATCGGCCGATGAATCGCCTTGGTTGCTGGAGTTAGTGGCGGGTTTAATCGATAAAGATGAGTCGCCAGCCTTAGTGGCCCAGCGCGAGTCGCAAGAAGAAGCGGGCGCGGTGATACAAGAGCTAGTGCCTATACACCAGTATTTTTCAAGCCCCGGCGGCAGCTGTGAGTTTTTTCATTTATATTGCGGCCGCTGTGACTTATCAGCGGTGGGCGGTATACATGGCTTAGCGGAAGAGGCGGAAGATATACGGGTGCAGGTGATACCGGTGGCCGAGGCTTGGCAAAAATTACAGCGCGGCGAAATTAATAACGCCCACAGCATTATTGCTCTGCAGTGGTTGATGATGAACAAAAACCAGCTGTGGCAACAGCTACAGGAAAAGTGAAGTGATACGCGCGTTTATCGCCTTATCTATTACCGAAACCCTAGAGAGTCAGCTCAGCCTGCACGCTCAGAGCTTGGCGCTGCAATTAAATCGCGAAGCGCTGCGCTGGGTGCCCAGCGAAAATTATCATATTACCTTGGCTTTTTTAGGCGATATTAAAAACCAAGATCTGGCCAAGCTAGAGACGATTATGGACGCAGTCGCCAGCCATCATCCGATTACGACTTTACAGGTGGACGATGTGCAGTGGTTTCCCTCAGTGCATAAGCCACGTTTGTTAGTCGCCACGGTGGCAGCGAATAGCGCACTGCAAAAACTACAGCAGACTTTGGTTAATCAATTGCGTCAGCATGGCTTTGCTATTGAGAACCGCCGTTTTCGTCCGCATATTTCCTTGGCCAGAGCAGGTCGACAGCAACAGGCGAAAAAGTTTCAACTGGTGTTGGGTGATCTCAATACCGATATGGATGAGTTGGTATTATTTGAAAGTAAGCTCACGCCTAAGGGCTCGCGCTACACCGCTTTAGCGGCGGCTTTATTAGAGTAGTCGTAACAAGGCTAAGCTAATACAGCGTTATTTTATAAGTTTTTTTCTTTAATTGTTTACCTATAGTTTGATTAAGGTCAGGTTTGTAGGCGTTTTTAATATTGCCTTAAGAATATAATGCAACAATATGTAATTGTTGGTGGATGGCATTATCTGCTGGGCGAGAAACAAGTAAATTACAGGGGTATAAGGTGGATAGTAACAAACAACAATACAGCGTTTTATTGCGTTATATACACTGGGGCACGGTTTTATTATTGGTAGCAGTATATGCCAGCATAGAAATGCGGGTGTTTTTTGATAAGGGCACAGATCTGCGTAATGCCTTTAAGGCCTGGCATTTTATGTTGGGCTTGAGTGTGTTTGCGTTGGTTTGGCTGCGACTGATGCTGCGTTTTAACCAAAGATATCCGGCGGTGCACCCCGCCTTACCTACTTGGCAAAAGGGCTTGTCCTATGCCACCCATGTATTGCTATATGTGTTGATGATAGGCATGCCCTTCAGTGGTTGGTTGATTTTAAGCGGTGAGGCCAAGGCCATACCTTTTGGTTTACCTGCGTTAATCGCTGAAAATAAAGACTTGGCCCACGAGCTGGAAGAGTGGCATGAGCTGGCGGGCCAGGCCGGTTATTACCTAATAGGCCTACATGTGTTGGCCGTTGTGTATCACCAGTTTATACGCAAAGATAATCTGTTTAAGCGTATGTGGTTGCGGAAGGTTTAGGCTGTTGTTTAGCTTTAAACCACCATAGTTTACTTAAGGCTGTACGATAAGCTGGCCGTTTAGCATGACCAGCTTAATATTCTCTAATTGCTTTATATCGCTTAAAGGATTGCCGGCTACTGCAACTATGTCGGCGAGCTTGCCCTCTGCTAGGCTGCCTAGCCTGTCATCCCAGCCCAATAGCTCGGCACCTACATGGGTGCCAGCTTGTATGGCCGCCATAGGGCTAAGGCCTGCCTCTACCAGCGTCGCCATTTCACGCACATAGACATGGGCCGGATATTTCATGTCGCCCAGGTCTACCCCCACCGCAATTTTTACCCCAGCCTTATGGGCTTTGCCTATCATCTTTAAAAATATGGCGCGGTAGTTATCGTAATACTCATCGTTTACCGCTTGAGCTTTGAGGGTTTTTTCTTCCTCATAAAAATAATCTCCTACATAAATCGTAGGCACAAAAAAGGTGCGGTGTTTTTTCATTAAGCGTATAGCTTCATCATCCATATAGGTGCCGTGCTCTATAGAGCGCACCCCGGCTATTACCGCTTGCTTAATACCCTCGTTGGCATGGGCGTGGGCGGCTACCGGTAAGCCCTGACGATTGGCCTCGGCCATAATGGCGGCTAATTCTTCGGGGCTAAAATGGACATTTTTAGGATTGTTGCCGGCGGCGTGAAAAGCGCCGGTGACTAATATTTTAATCCAGTCGGCACCGTACTTGGCTTCTTGTCGTATGGCTTTGCGTATTTCTTCGGGGCCGTCAACAATTAAGCCGTCTGGGGTAATAGTTTGTTCGTGGGAATAATAATTAACGTCACCGCCGCCACCGGTAATCGACAAATAATGCGGCGCCACCGATAAACGTGGGCCTACAAATAGGCCTTCGTTTATCGCGCGTTTTAAATCTACCGGGCCATAGGCGGTGTCGGCATCACCCATAATGCGCATAGAGGTCCAGCCGGCTTTTAATAGTTTTTGGGTGGAGTTTAAGGCGCGTAAACTTTTATAGGCCGAGCTATTTTGCAGGGCGGTGGCTTGGTAATCTTCGCCGTGTATAAAGGGATGAGTATGGCTGTCTATAAAACCTGGCAGCAGGGTGGCGTCGCCCAAATCGATTACCGTGGCATGAGCGGGGATAATATCGCGCTGGCCTATGGCGGTAATTTTATTGTCGTCGACAATAATGGTGGTGGCTGCCAGTGGCTGTGAGCTTACGCCATCAATAATTCTGGCGGCGACTAGGGCGGTGGTGGCAGCGTTGCTGCTAATGGCGTGGGCGGCCAATAGCAGGCTAAGGCCGGCGCTGAGTAGCTGGCGGCAGTGTTTGTGGTGAGTAAGCATGGTGTGTTTTCCTAGTTTTATCGTTGTTTGTGGCTAAGGGCTGCATCTAGTGTAGCCAGTGAATGACAATGCTGAATATAATAGCTGCACATTTAATAAAAGACGTATCACTATGGCCAAGCCTCCCTCCGTACAGCCCTTATTAAAGCAAATTCAGCAAGGCATGTTTCGAGAAGCCGCGGCTACTATCGAGCAGTTGTTAAAACAATTTCCGCAGCAGGCCAGTTATTGGCATTTATACAGCGTGGTGGCAATTAAATTACATCAGGCGGTTAAGGCCATAGAATTTTCCCAGCGAGCCTTGCAATACAGCCCTACCAATATTGCCTACCGGGTGCAGTTAGCGGCGGCCTTGCAACAGAACGTGCAAATTACTGAGGCCTTGGCCGAGGCGGCGGCGATAGAGCGCGAGAGCAATATTACGGCTGCAGGCGACCCCGTAGTGTGGGATGCCTTGGCGACGGTATACACCCACTGCGGTGATCTTGAGCGCGCCCAGTATTGGTATGAGCAGGCGGTAGCGGCTGATCCCAGTTCTTCCCATTTTCAATTTAATTTAGCCACAGCCTATCGCGGCAACGGCCAGTTGAGCAAGGCCGAAGCCATTTATGATCAGGTTATCGTCAACAACCCGCAGGATTACGAGGCCTATGCCAATCGCTCGCAGTTGCGTACTCAAACTGAAGAAGCCAATCATGTCGATGAAATGGCAGGCTTGTTGGCGCAGGGTATAGCCGATTGGCGAGAAGAGAGCCGCATTTGCTATGCCTTAGCGAAAGAGTGTGAAGATTTGCGTCGCTATGCGCAGTCTTTTCAGTATCTAAAGCGCGGTGCTGACTTACGTCGTCAACATATGAATTATCAAGTAGCCAGCGATGTAGGCGCGATGGATAAAATTATCCAGACCTTTAGCGCCAGCTGGGTGCAGCAGGCCGGCGCTAGCAATAGGCCCAGCTGTGATTCCGCCGAACCTATTTTTATTATTGGCCTGCCGCGCACCGGCACCACCTTAGCCGAGCGCATAGTGGATAGTCACAGCGAGGTGCACTCTGCCGGTGAGTTGCAAAACTTTGCCTCACAAATGATTAAGCAAGTGATGGCGCAGTTTCCCGGCCAACAATTCAATAAAGAGGTGTTGATAGAAAAGTCTACGCAAATAGACTTTGCCGCATTGGGCCAGTCTTATATAGATAGCACCCGGCCGCTAACCGGCCAGCACGCGCATTTTATTGATAAGCTGCCGTTAAATTATTTATATATAGGTTTGATTAAAATGGCTTTGCCCAAGGCAAAAATTATCCATTTAACACGCCACCCTATGGATGCCTGTTACGCCATTTACAAAACTTTGTTTGCCCAAGCCTACCCCTTTTCCTATGACGTAAATGATTTGGCGGATTATTACTTGGCTTACCACCGCTTAATGCAGCACTGGCACACGGTATTCCCCGGCCAGATTTATGATTTGAACTATGAGGAATTAGTGCACAGCCCCGAGCAGCAAAGCAAAGCGCTAATCGACTACTGCGGCTTGGCGTGGCAAGCGCAATGTTTGAATTTTCACCACAACCCCAGCGCCAGCATGACCGCCAGTGCCGCACAGGTGCGGCAGCCTATCCATACCGGCTCGGTGCAAAAGTGGCGTCACTATGAATCACAGTTACAGCCGCTGGTTGATAAGTTGAGTGTGATTTTGCCGCCTACTGATGCCTAACAAAGCATAAAAGTTCTAGCGTATTATGGTTTTTGAAGAGTCATTTTTTGGTTTAAAAACCGTAATTGCTTTTGAAAGGCGCGCAGGCGTTTTTTCTCTTGGCTGTTGACTATGGCTTGCATCAAGGCCTCTCGGCTTTGTACTAATTGTTGTAGCTGTTGGTAAATAAGGCTTTGTTGGTAATAAAATTCTGCCTCATCAGATTTTAAACGTATAGCTTTTTTTATAGCCTTAAGTGCTTGTGGATAATCCTCATCGCTAATGGCTAGAAGAGCTAGGTTGTAATGGTGGTAGGGGTTACTGGCGCGGTAGACTTTAATTTTATTGAGGTAATACTGGGTTTTTACGCTGTTATTTTGCTGTTGGTATAGCACCGCCAAGTTGTTTAAGGCGGGGTAGGCCTGCGGGTCTAATGCTAGGGCATTGTGTAGGCTGAGCTCTGCCGCTGGTAGCTGTTGGTTTTTTCTAAACAGTGCGCCTATATTACTCCACAGTAATGAGAGCTGACTGTCTAGGTTGATGGCTTTGGCTAAGTAGCGATAGCTGGTGAGGTAGTCGTCCTTAAACATGGCGTCTATCGCCAGGTTGTTATAGTGCAGGGCATCGGCACTGTTATCGCTAATCATCTGCCCCCGTTTAATTAAGTGCTGCTGCTCTGGTACCGTGTCGGCGGTAAAACTATGGCCGTTGTTTAATTGCACTACCGCATTAACGTGTATAAACAGGGAGATTTTTTTATCTCTTAATACCAAGGTGGGGTCGCTATCTATTAATTGGTAGTGCGCTTTTAAGCCCAGCTGCCTAGCTAAACTTATGTATAAATGGCTGTAGGCTATGCAATTACCCTGGGCTTTATCATAGGCCTGTTGGGCGCTGTAGGTTTTATCTTCGGCGTATTCAAAGTTGACAAAGGCGGGGCTGTGAATGAGGTTGCGCAGCTGTATGGCTATTTGCCGTGGGTGCATATTGTCGAGCAGGTATTTTTTAAAATAAGCGAGGGTTTCGTCGGATAGTGCGCGAAACTCATTATCGTCTATCTGCAGCTTGGCCTGCTCTGCGCTTAGCGGGCCGTTGTTAGTCGCAAAGTCGGGTAGCTGTTTAGCGCTGATGCCTTGCTGTCTACTGCAGCTGCTCAGTACTAGGCTTAATGCTATGGCTAGCAGTGTGGGTGTTATTGCATTGCTTAACCCTTGGGGTTTCATAGGTGCACTATTGCTAAGGTGTTTATTAAGTATACAAAGTCTGGCTTAGTCGTCCACGCAGTGGCAGTATTGTTTCGCTTTATTTGTACTCCACAGTCAAAACTTTCTACAATGCGGGCTAATAAGCATAATGCAGCATCCTGTATCCCCCGGAGTTTTACTTGTCCCAAGCTAACGGCAGTACCGCCAGCGAACCTACCGTAGCAAAAGCCTCTGGCTTACTAAGGTCCAGCGCCGTGGTGGGAACTATGACCATGTTATCGCGGGTGCTGGGTTTGGCCCGCGACGTGGTAATCGCCAATTTTATCGGTGCCAGCGCTGCCGCCGATGCCTTTTTCGTCGCCTTTAAAATCCCCAACTTTATGCGTCGCCTATTTGCCGAAGGCGCTTTTGCTCAGGCTTTTGTGCCGGTGTTATCGGAGTATCGCAGCCAGCGCAGCCATGCCGAGGTGAGGGCGCTGCTGGATAGGGTGGCGGGTGCCTTGGGGGGTATCTTATTGCTGTTTACCCTGCTGGCGGTGCTGGCAGCACCGGTGTTGGGGGCGCTGTTTGCCCCCGGTTGGTATTTCCATGCCGAAGCAAAGTACCTGCTAGCCACCGAGATGATACGTATTACCTTCCCTTATTTATTACTCATTTCCCTCACCGGCTTTGCTGGTGCGGTGTTAAACAGCTATGGCCGTTTTGCGGTGCCTGCGTTTACCCCGGTGTTGCTGAATTTGTCATTAATAGGCTCTGCCTTATTGGCGGCGCCCTTATTTGCCGAGCCTGCCTTTGCCCTGGCTTGGGGGGTGTTACTGGCTGGGTTGATACAGTTTGTATTTCAAATCCCTTTTATTCATGCCCTTAAGCTCACCCCACGGCCCACCTGGGATTTGCAGCATGAAGGGGTGCGGCGCATTTTGCTGCTGATGGGGCCGGCCATCTTTGGGGTGTCGGTAAGCCAAATTAACCTATTGCTAGATACCGTGCTGGCCTCGTTTTTACCCAGCGGCAGTGTGTCGTGGTTGTATTACTCCGACCGCTTGGTGGAGTTACCGCTGGGAGTGTTCGCCATTGCCATTAGCACGGTGATACTCCCCGCGTTGTCTAGGCATCAGGCCGATAGCTCGCCCGCGGCCTTTGCCCACACCATGGATTGGGCTATACGCATGGTGTTGCTGATCGCCGTGCCATCGGCGGTAGCCTTATTGATTTTGGCTGAGCCCATACTCATCACCTTGTTCCAGCGCGGTGAAATGACCCCCGCCGATGTGGCCATGGCTACCCTAAGCCTGCGCGCTTATAGCTTGGGTTTGTTGGCTTTTATGATGATTAAGGTGTTGGCGCCGGGTTATTACTCGCGGCAGGATACCAAAACCCCAGTGGCCATAGGTATTAAGGCCATGGTGGCCAATATGCTGCTGAATATCGCCTTTGTGGTGCCACTGCATATGTACTGGCAGTTGGGTCATGTGGGCCTAGCCTTGGCCACCTCGTTAGCGGCTTTTTTAAACGCGGCTCTGTTGTATCGCGGCCTGCGTAAAGCGGGTGTGTACCAGCCTTTAGCGGGCATGGTGGCTACGGTGTTACGTATCAGCATAGCGGCGCTGGTAATGGCGGCGGCGCTGTATTATTTATTACCCGCAACCAGCCAGTGGCTGGCTTGGGATTGGTGGCAGCGCACGCTAAACATATTGCCGCTGTGTGCCGCCGGTGCCGCCGCTTACTTTGTCGCCTTGCTATTGATGGGCGCACGCCCCCAGCATTTTAAGGTGCAGCACTAGCGCTAGCTGATTACTTGTAGCTTACCACTTGCGGCTTGCAGCTGCGCTAACCCTAAGCGCTATGCCCTGCGCCCTATGCGTAGGGCGTTCCCTGCTATATAATCTGCCGTTTATTTTATCCAGCTAAGGTCTACCCCCTACAGTAATGGAGCTAATTCGCGGCATACATAATTTGCGCCCTCGACACCGAGCTTGCGTCGCCACGATAGGGGCTTTTGATGGCGTACATCGCGGCCATCAGGCGGTGTTAAATGCGCTGATTGCCAAGGGCCGGGATATGGGTTTGCCCACTACGGTGGTGGTATTTGAGCCTTTGCCCCGCGAGTTTTTTGCCCCCAGACAGGCGCCGCCGCGCTTAATGAGTTTTAGGGAGAAGTTTTTAGCTCTAAAGCAGTTAGGCATAGATAGAATATTACGGGTGCGCTTTGATGCCCATTGTCGCGATATGGATGCTGGCGAGTTTGTACAGCAAGTCTTTGTCGATGGCTTGGCGGTTAAGTACATAGTGGTAGGCGATGATTTACATTTTGGCCATAACCGTGAAGGCGATTTTGCTTTTTTAAAGGAGTATGGCGAGCGCGTAGGTTTTAAGGTGAGTGATACGCAAACCTTGGTGGCCGATGCGCAGCGTATTAGCAGCTCCCGTATACGGGAGGCACTGCAAGCCTCCGACTTTGCTCTAGCAGAACAGTTACTGAGCCGGCCTTATAGCATTACTGGCCGGGTAATTTTGGGCCAGCAATTGGGCCGCACCTTGGGCTCGCCCACGGCCAATGTGCAGCTGCGCCGTATACAAACCGCCATGAGTGGTGTTTATGCTGCGCAGGTGCGCTTGCGCGATGGCCGTTTATGCAATGCGGTGGCCAATGTAGGCACTAGGCCCACGGTAGGCGATTTAATTAAGGCTATATTAGAAGTGCATCTATTAGCATTTGATGAACTTTTATACGGCCAAAACATAGAAGTTATATTTCGTCATAAAATCCGTGATGAGCAAAAGTTTGCCTCATTGGAGGCGTTAAAAACGCAAATACATAGCGATATACACGCTGCGCAGGCCTTTTTTGATAAGGCATAAACGCTGTACATTTTTAGCACTAATAGACAGAAGTCGAGTGACCCCAACGCCATGAGCGATTACAAACAAACCTTAAACCTACCCAAAACAAAGTTTGCCATGAAGGCTAACTTGGCTCAGCGTGAGCCGCAAATGTTAAAAGCTTGGCAAGAGAAAAATCTCTACCAAAAAATTCGCGAGGCGCGGGCGGGTAAGCCGCAATTTATTTTGCATGACGGCCCTCCGTACGCGAACGGCAATATACACATAGGCCACGCGGTTAATAAAATCCTTAAAGATATTATTGTTAAGTCTAAAACCCTTAGCGGTTTTGATGCCCCCTATGTGCCAGGTTGGGATTGTCACGGCCTGCCTATAGAGCTAAACGTAGAGAAAAAAGTCGGCAAGGCTGGGGTTAAGGTTGATGCTTCAGTATTTCGCAAAAAATGCCGTGAGTACGCGCAAAAACAAGTCGAAGGGCAAAAGAAAGACTTTATACGCCTAGGTGTTTTTGGCGAATGGGATAACCCCTACCTCACCATGAACTTTACTAACGAGGCCGATATTATTCGCGCCTTGGGAAAAATCGCCAACAACGGCCATTTGCAAAAAGGCTTTAAGCCCGTGCACTGGTGCATGGACTGTGGCTCGGCGCTGGCCGAAGCGGAAGTGGAGTATAAAGATAAGCAGTCACCGGCTATCGATGTCGCCTATGAAGTGGTGGATAAAGCTGCGCTGTTAAACGCCTGTGGTGTACAGGGTGATGTCAACGGTAGTGTGGCGGTGGCTATTTGGACCACCACGCCTTGGACCTTGCCTGCCTCGTTAGCGGTTAGCCTGCATGCCGAATTAGATTATGTGTTAGTAGCCTTTGAGTTGGACGGCACACCGCGTGCGGTATTAATGGCTGACGCCTTACATGAAGCAGTGATGCAGCGTTATGGCGTAGACAGCTTTGAAGTGCTGGGCAGCTGTAAAGGTCAGGCCTTAGAAAAGCAGTTAGTACAACATCCTTTTTACGATAAGCAATTACCTTTATTGCTAGGCGAACACGTGACTACTGATGCCGGTACCGGTGCGGTACATACTGCCCCCGGCCACGGTGTAGACGATTTTAATGTCTGCCAACACTACGGCATAGCCGTATACAACCCGGTAGGTTCTAACGGTGTGTACTTACCGGAAACGGAATTGTTTGCTGGCCAGCATGTGTTTAAAGCTAACGACAAGGTGATAGAGCTGTTGCGCGACAATAATGTATTGCTGCACTACGTAGCTATTGAACACAGCTACCCACATTGCTGGCGTCATAAATCCCCCATAATTTTTCGCGCCACACCGCAGTGGTTTATTAACATGCAGCAAAACGGTTTGTTGAAGCAGGCGTTATCTGAAGTTGAAAATGTCGAGTGGATACCCGGCTGGGGTAAGGCGCGCATACAATCTATGCTGAATGGCCGTCCGGATTGGTGTGTGTCACGTCAGCGTACTTGGGGCGTGCCTATCACCTTGTTTATACACAAAGAAACCGCCGAGTTACATCCCGATTCGCAACGCCTAGTAGAAGAAGTGGCGCTGCGAGTGGAAGAGAAGGGTATAGATGCGTGGTTTGATTTAGAGCCGGAAGAATTACTCGGTGCTGACGCCGCCAACTACGAAAAAGTTACCGATACTTTAGATGTGTGGTTTGATTCAGGCGTAACCCACTCCAGCGTGTGCGATAGACGAGAATACTTAAATAATCCTGCCGATTTATATTTGGAAGGTTCGGATCAGCATAGAGGCTGGTTTCAATCGTCTTTATTAACCTCAGTGGCCATGAACGGTGTTGCGCCTTATAAGGCGGTATTAACTCACGGTTTTACCGTGGATGCCGAAGGCCGCAAAATGTCTAAATCGGTGGGCAATGTGGTAGCGCCACAAACGGTAATGAATAGCCTAGGTGCCGATATATTACGCTTGTGGGTGGCGGCGGCAGATTACCGCAATGAGATGACGGTCAGTGATGAGATTTTTAATCGCACCGCCGACTCGTATAGACGTATGCGTAACACCGCACGCTTTTTGCTTTCTAACCTAGACAGCTTTGAGCCTACCCAGCACAAAGTTGATGTCGACCAGTTGTTGGTATTGGACCGCTGGGTGATAGATGCTGCCGCATGTCTGCAAGACGAAATTGTGGAAGCCTACGACAGCTATCAATTTCATGTGGTGTATCAAAAATTACATAACTTCTGTGTTAATGAGTTGGGTGGCTTTTATCTGGACGTGATTAAAGATCGCCAGTACACCACCCAATCCGACAGCTTGGCGCGACGCTCGGCGCAAACCGCCATGCATTATATTATTGAAGCCTTCACCCGTTGGATAGCGCCTATCTTAAGCTTTACCGCTGATGAATTATGGGCGCATATACCCGGCGAGCGCGAAGAGTTTGTGTTTATTAGCGAGTGGGCCGCGTTACCTAAGATGGCCGACAGCGCCGAGATGGGCCGCACATACTGGCGCGATATTATGGCGGTAAAAAATGCCGTTAATAAACAGCTGGAAGCCGCCCGCAAAGAAGGCATAGTCGGTGCATCACTAGCCGCTGATATTACCCTTTACTGCGACGGCAGCCTGGCCGAAAAACTTAGTGCCTTGGGTGATGAGCTGCGCTTTGTGTTGATGACGTCGACTACCACCATCAAACCTCTGGAGGCATCTAACAATGCCACTAGCACTGAGCTAGAAGGTTTGGATGTGGCGGTAAGCGCCAGTGCTTACGAGAAGTGTGATCGCTGCTGGCATCACAGTGACGATGTGGGTAGCTCAGAACCCCACCCTTTGTTGTGTGGCCGCTGTGAGTCTAACGTAGACGGCGAGGGCGAAAAGCGTTTATACGCTTAAGACTACCATGAGTCATACCCTACGTTTTACCTGTTATATGTTGCTGGCGCTGGTACTGGTATCAGTGGACCAGTGGACTAAAACACTGGCCGACAGCCAACTGCAATATGGTAATCCCATAGCAATATTGCCGGTGTTTAATTTAATGCTGCAATATAATCAGGGTGCAGCCTTTAGTTTTTTAAGTGATGCCGGCGGCTGGCAGCGCTGGTTTTTTACCGCCATCTCAGCGGTGGTGAGTGTTGCTTTGGTGGTGTGGATTTATAAATTAAAGCCACAAGAAAAAATGCTGGCCGTGGCGTTGACGTTTATTTTAGGCGGCGCCATAGGTAATTTATGGGACAGAGTGATGTTAGGCCACGTGATTGATTTTATTTCAGTGCACTGGCAAAGCAGTTACTTTCCCGCATTTAATATCGCCGATTCTGCCATCACTATAGGTGCGATATTAATGATTTTAGATATGATTGTTAATCCTGAGCACCATAAAGGCAGTAAGGGTTAAGTTTTACTGACTACGAAGCACCCAATTTCTCCTTGGGAGTCGCCGAGCAACGGAGATATTTAACGGTACGCAGTAGCGAGCACTGTTTGAGCATTTTTTGATTAAATATCAAAAAATGTGAGTTGCGCAGCGGCCGTTAAATATTGAGTAGCGCAGGGCAGCCACAAGGTGGCCGACGTACTAGGAGTGTGCTTTCTTTTGGTTCGGTTTTCTTTGCACAAGCAAAGAAAATGAACTCGCTCAGGAGAGCGAAACAAAAGGCTGGCTTGGGTAACTAATAATTTTCAAACCTATGTTTGAATGGCATGAAAGAAAGAATAGAAGAGCGATATGACTACATTGATAGGCCCAGAAACCAGCGTCACCCTGCACTTTGAACTCAAGTTCGAAAATGGTGACATTATCGACAGCAACTTTGAAAAATCACCGGCCACTTTTGTGATCGGTGATGGCAGCCTGCTGCCCGGTTTTGAAAAAAAACTATTCGGCCTAAGCTCGGCAGAAAAAGCGACCTTCACAGTGCTACCTGAAGATGCTTTTGGCCAGCCCAACCCCAACAATATACAGAGCTTCAAGCGCGATACCTTTGCTGAAGATATGGATTTGCAAGAAGGCTTGATCATTTCCTTTGCCGATGCCAGCCAGTCGGAATTACCCGGCGTGATTAAATCTGTAGATGATGAGGTGGTTATTGTCGACTTTAACCACCCTTTGGCGGGCGAGTACATTATCTTTGACGTAGAAATTATTGCGGTAGCAGCCGCCTGAGAATAGCTATGAGTACCTCCAGCGCGATACAGATTAAATTAGCCAACCCGCGCGGTTTTTGTGCCGGTGTTGATAGAGCCATAGAAATCGTCAACCGCGCATTGTCGATTTTCGGTGCGCCTATTTATGTGCGTCATGAAGTGGTGCACAACAAATTTGTGGTGGATGATTTACGTAATCGCGGGGCGATTTTTGTCGATGAGCTACACGAGGTCCCCGATGACAGCATAGTGATATTCAGTGCCCACGGCGTGTCACTAAAAGTGCAGGAAGAAGCCCGGCAGCGTGGCCTGCGAGTATTTGATGCCACTTGCCCCTTAGTGACCAAGGTGCATATGGAAGTGGCTAAATTTTCTCGCGATGGCCACGAGTGCATATTGATCGGCCACAAAGGCCACCCCGAGGTAGAAGGCACCATGGGCCAGTATGATCACGCCAAAGGCGGCGATATATACCTAGTGGAAGATGTAGAGCAGGTGCAGCAATTAGCTGTGCATAATGCGGACGCACTCTCCTATGTGACTCAAACCACCCTCTCTATGGACGACACCGCCCAGGTTATCGACGCCCTGCGAGCGAAATTTCCCAAAATCGCCGGCCCCCGTAAAAACGATATATGCTACGCCACCCAAAACCGCCAAGATGCGGTGAAGCAGCTGGCTGCTGAATGTGACCTTATGCTGGTAGTGGGCTCGCCTAATAGCTCCAACTCCAACCGCCTGCGAGAGCTGGCCCAGCGCATGGGTACTGAGTCCTATCTTATCGACACCGCCGACGATATAGAGTCCAGTTGGCTACATAATAAAAAAACCATAGGCATTACTGCCGGCGCCTCAGCCCCTGATGTGCTGATTAAGCAGGTTATAGAGCATCTTTGTGAAATGGGAGCTGAGAGCCCCATAGAAATGGAGGGTGTAGAGGAGAATATTACCTTTTCGCTGCCTAAAGAGTTAAGGCTCTACCCTGTCGAATAAATTTGCACTTAATGTTTTTTTTTAATCTTTTTTATTAAATATATTATATATTTCAGTTGGTTATCGTTCTTGGCTTATATTTTGCAAGTTTTTAATGAGGATCAATCACACTATGGAAATAAAATGAAAAAATTAATATTAGGTAAAATTTCAATAGCATTGTCTGCTTTGCTAGCGAGTAATGCTGTGTTGGCTGTCACCACAGCTCCGCCAGTCTCTGTTTCTGAGCCAGGTACATTTGCTTTGTTGGCAGCGGCTATTACCGTTATGGCCATTGTTCATAAAAAGCGTAAGTAATATACTTTTATTGTTGTTCCTTGCATGATTTGAACAAGTGATAATGTTCAGATCATGTGAGGCATTCCCCCTCCATTTGCCGCGGATGATGAGAGTTATTAAGCCAAAATTATTCATCTATTACGCTCCTGATTAAATACTTAATTCCCAGCTTTCCTGAATGTTGTACGATGGACTGGCTCCATGCGACAACCCGTTATCTGCCCTATGAGCAAGCAATTTAGCCCAAGCCTCGCTATTGCAAATGGCTTTACCCTATATTCCTTATAGTTGAGCCATTCTTCGGTATGCGGATATTTTCATATTCAGCTCTTTGATTCAATTCATTGTTAATGATATGCGCCATGCTTAGCCCTGTAATCGTTAGGTGCTGGCAATTGATATTGCCAAAAGCCGTTTAATGGCGATTATATTTGTTGTTAATTAATGTAGTGCTTAGCCGTTATCCCGTATGTATCGAGCATGATGTGAGGTGTTTGGGTAAGTGTCCTTCATCTCTAATTATCCCCGTTTGTCCGGACGACATTGTGTTATAAAAGTATTTAATTATTATCTAGCATGTTGAAGTTGAGAGTGTCTATGAACAAAATTAATCGAAAAGCATCAGGGTTTACGCTGATTGAGCTGATGATAACAATCTCTATTGTGGCTATTTTGGTGGCGATAGCGGTACCGTCTATGCAGAATACGCTTGAGAAAAATAGCGTTTCGACGTCATTGAGCGAGTTTTCGTCGTCTTTGCGTTTGGCTAGGGCTGAGGCAATAAAACGTAGTCGATTTGTGGTGGTGTGCCCGAGTTCCGATCAGGCTACATGTACGGGTACATGGGCAGAGGGTTGGTTGGTTTTTGAAGATGTCAGTGGCAATAATGCCTTAGATGTCGGCACTGATGACATTATTCGTGTTCATACGGCGCTTAGCTCTGATAACACTTTGTTGTGGAGCACTAAAGGATCCCTTGCATGGAGTAATGGTGTGGCGTCTAGCGTTCAATATAATAGCCGAGGTTTGATTACTAGTGCTGAAGGTACATTCAAGATATGTAGCCGAAGTGGCAGGGCTGAGTATGCGCGAGCGCTGGTGTTAACGCTGATTGGTAGCCTTAGGTATGGTATAGACGGCGATAATAATAATATTTATGAAGATGAATCAGGAGGCGATTTATCGTGTTAGTAATAAGGTGGGCATTATGAGAAAGGCTAATTTAGGCGTTGGCTTAATTGAAGTCATGGTATCGGTGTTGGTGTTGTCCGTGGGGCTGCTGGGGTTGCTGGGCCTACAATCGTCAGTGATGCGCTTCAATCAAGGGGCGCTTTATCAAACCCGGGCCACCATTTTAGCCCAAGATATTATGGATAGAATGAGGTCGAACCGTAGTAAGGCTAGCCTTTATATTAGCGATCTTGGCAGTGCCGCGCCTTCGTATACTAACTGCGCTACTTCAACGGCGAATTGCACCCTGTCTGACTTGGCTTTATACGATTTAGCAACCTGGAAAAATGATGTGGCAAGAGTCTTGCCCGATGGTAAAGGGCAGGTGGTGATTGCTCTAGGCACGCCTGATGTCGTTGTAGTTACCTTACAGTACGATGCCAGCCACAGCGAGGGCGCCACTAAGTTTTCGCAAGACAACCCTATTCCGCCCAAACAACACAGTTTCAGGACGGTTTTATGATGAGTGTAAGCGCTGCAACGGCTAAGGGTTTTAGCCTCGTTGAATTACTGGTGGCTATGGCATTAAGTTCGGTGCTATTGGGCGGTATTATCCAGGTTTTTATAGGGAGTAAGCAGGCTTACTCCTTTAATGAAGAGCTAGGTTGGATTCAAGAAAATAGCCGTTTTGCTGTTGAGTTTATGAGCCGCGATTTACGTATGGCGGGGTACTGGGGCTGTAATAAAGATATTCCGGTGGTGGATACTCTTAACCCAATAGGGGGCACGGGGTGGCAGGGGGCTTTTGGTAATGGCCTAGGCGGCTTTAATGGCGATGACACCGGCAATGCGGCGTTTACTACCAGTGAGTTTCCGCAACCGACACCGCCAGTGGTAGCGTCGGGTACCGTGCCTAGAAGTGATGTACTAACGTTATCGCGCTTAGATAGTAGCCAGTCTTTTAGTGTTACGGCCCATAATCCTGCTTCAGCTGTCATGACAATCGGTAGCCACCCTTTCAACGATGGGGATATATTAGTTGTGTCTGACTGCGGGCATTCAGCCATCTTTCAACATGCGGGTAGTAACCCCGGTAAGGTGGTGCATAACACGGGTACTGGCACCCCAGGTAACAGTACTAACGCTTTAGGTACGCCTCTTGGGACATCCTATACCTATGGCAATAACGGCCCCGCCTCTGTGATGCGGGCAATGTCCTCGGCTTATTATGTTGATGTTGCCAGCAATGGCCTGCCGGCATTATTTGTGCGGTCGTTGGCAAATAATGCTGCAACAACCTCCAGTGAATTGATTCAGGGTATTGAAAACTTACAAGTATTATACGGCGAAGACCTGACCGCCGATGGCAGCCCGAATAGGTATGTTGATGCGAGTAATGTTGGGGTGTGGACGAATGTAACTGCCGTTAAAATTCACTTGCTGGCGCGCTCACTTCAAACCGTCGCATCCGAGCCGCAAGACTTTAGTTTTATGGGTGTCACGTATACCCCCACTGACCGTTTTCTCCGCCAGGAGTTTGTATCAACGGTTAAAATTCGTAATAGGTAGGAGCGGGTAATGAAGCATAGGCAATCTGGCAGCGTATTATTATTTAGCCTTATGATTTTATTTATACTTTCTTTGGTTGGCGTGGCCTCTATGGACAACGTTACCTTGAATGAGCGTATGGCCAGTAATTATCGCGAGCATGATTTTGTGTTTCAAGCGGCCGAGGCCGCCTTGGCTGAAGGCGAAAATGCGGCCTCAAACTACACGCTGGCTTTTAATGCCGCTGATATTCAAACCGGCTGTAGTGGCGCAAGCTGTTTTACAAGTACCTGCGCTAATGGCTTTTGTTTTAATGGCAGTTATCCTTCCGGCGGTGTATGCACAGAAACACAATTAGCGACTCCGCTGTGGCTGCAGAGTGTCACGTGGACAACGGCGGGCAGGGCTAGGGAATCTATAGCGAACTTCCCAACACTGCCGACCAAGCCCAAATATATTATTGAGTTTGTATGTTATGTAGTGGCTGATCCAAATGCAGGTACCCCAACTGCGGCCCCTACATATGATTCGAGCTGGGCAAAAATGTATCGAATCACAGCCTACGCAGAGGGGCCTACGGGCGGGTCAAGAGCAATGGTGCAATCTACATTTAAACAATAGAGCCAGTTAGGTTATTAAAAACAGTTAGGTTGAGGGTGGTCAGCATGAAAAAGCAAGTAACGATATATTTAATCTGCATCTGGATGTTAGCGGTTGCTGCACCGGCTTATGCGGTTACTCTGGTTAATGAAACTGCTCCAATAGCGAGTGGTAGCCAGGTAAATAACAGTTTTCTTAATGGGCGGCTTATTGCCCGCCATGAAAATGGACGGCTTGATACCTCGGTAGGCCAATATCAAATTACTGCAGGGGTTGATGTTGATGATCGCAGGCCAGCAGCTCAATGGTATAAGGCATCTACGAAGGCCAATATTCAAATCGAACTAAAAGCAGGTCGCTTAGTTCGAGTGGTAATTTATTAACGGTAGTTTTTACGGCGTGTTTTGTAACAAGGTGAACTCATGAATATTTTAACCAAGGCAGTTGTCGTTGCCATCAACACAACCACTGCGCGTTTGTGCCACTTGCTTATGTTGGCGCTGGCCATTTCCTCACTCAATACTGCACAGGCTGCAACGACGATTGGAACAGCACCGCACTATGCGGCGGTGCCTCCTCTTATTGACTTGAGCGGCTCGGGGGACAAACCCAATGTATTAATTATTCTTGATAATTCTAATAGTATGGATGAGGCCCCAAATGGCTCGGCGGTGGGTAGTGATAATGCGGGCAGTAAATCCGAAATTGCTAGGAATGCGGTTAAAACCGTTATTAATAGTTTTGGTGATGTTTCTCGATTGGGGTTAATGTCTTATCAACAGAGCAGTGTAAATGCCAACCATATACATAACTCTCCCTACGATGTGAGTTTTGACCCCGCTAATTACGATCCTAATTATAATGGCTCTAGAGATTCTTTAACGAAGAAGTACCGTACCCCCAATTCAAGTAATCCAGGCGCCTATCTTTACTATAATATAGCGCTACCTTTTTATTCTAGCTCTAATCAGGGTAGCGCTTTCTGTCGTTCAGCTACCGCTGATTTTGATAATGGTGCCGAAGTGTACCCAGCTGGCCCTTGGGATACCCATGAGTGTTTTAGTGATAAAACAGACGCTAGTGATACTTTTAATTCTGGTTTTTCATCGTCAATCGGTAATTATAGTTTTGTACCTTCTGATAGTGATTTGGCACAGGGGATATTGGATTTCGGCAGGTTTTTTACTTGGAATTATGTTGGCAAAACCTGGTTTTCTAATGTATCACCCGGCAAGGGTATGCTGCATGTAGGTATTAATGATGTTGATGCGGCGCATAAAACGAAATTATTGAATAAGCTGGCAACCTCGCAATTTACTACAGCCACAGACACCCCGCTTCGCAATGCTGGCTTAACACCTATTCAAGGGACGCTGCAAAGTGCTGCGTCCTATTTTAATAGTAGCTTGACGCCTGCAGAAACTGCTGCCGGCGCAAGCACTGCCTTACCTACGGCCAATGTGTGTAGTGCCAATAGTAACTTTGTTGTTTTAGTAACTGACGGCCTTCCTTCGGTGGACGCGTCTGGTACTGAAGTTACTAATACGGCTACGGCGGTAGCGGCTGCCGCCACTGAAGCGGCAAATTTGCTCAGTGCGGAAGGTGTTAAAACCTATGTGGTGGCTTTTGCATTGCCTAATGGGGTTGATCCATTACTCTTTGATCAAATTGCTAGTGCTGGTGGCACCACAAATGCGTATATAGCGGGTGATTCTGCAGCATTAAATACGGCATTAGGCAGTATTTTTCTTAATATTTCTAATCGCCTGTCATCGGCTACTGGTGCGGCGGTATTGGCGAATAGTAGCCAGGGTGGCGGCGCTATATTCCAGGCGAACTATACGCCGAAAGTTATTGATGCTGGCAATAGAGAAGTTAATTGGGTAGGTGGCCTTTCAGGATTATTTATTGATGAGAAAGGCTATTTGCGGGAAGACAGTAACGGCAATAAAACATTGGATGGTTATGATACCGATGCTGTTGTTGTGTATTTTTATGACACATCGGTAGCGCCAAATCGAACTCGTATTCGCAGCTACCTCAGTGGAGCTGCTGACACTGTACCAAACTTTGCTACCGTGACGCCCAGCATTAAAGAAATTGAGGACTTGGACGTACTATGGCAAGCTCGCGATAAGTTGGCTGCGTTGACAAATGTCACTGCGCAGCGAGCTTATGATGATAGTGCTGCCGGTGGCCGCCATATACTAACATCCGTTGATGGCGCGAATTTAACTGATTTCATCACCTTGAGCCCGACTGACTTGGCCGCATTAGCTGCAGCTGAGAGTAGTGCCCTCTCGGTACTTAATGCGGCTCAAGCTGATGTTATTGCTGCCGTTGGTTCGACCCAAGTAATTATTGATGCGGCAGATGCCGCTTTGATAGCGGCCCAAGCAGCGTTTAATCAAGCTAGTTTGGCAGCATTAAATTCTACTTTCCTTAATTATTTAATGGAGTCTAGTGGTACCAATGCGAATCAATTGGTTAATTATATTCGTGGTGAAGAGCAAGTTGGATCACGTTCAAGAACGATTGATATAGATGGTGATGGGACCCCCGAGGTGTGGAGGTTGGGTGATATTATTCATTCAACTCCAGCGTTGGTTGCGGCACCGAGTGAAAACTATGATGCGCTGTATAACGATAAAACCTATGCCGCCTTTAGGGAGCTGTATAAAAATCGTCGTCATATGGTTTATGTGGGCGCTAATGACGGCATGTTGCATGGCTTTAATGCTGGGTTTTGGGACAAAAATCAGAAAAAGTATGAGCTTGATGATGCGTTTGTGAATGGCACTAGTAGCCTTACTGCTCATCCACTGGGTACTGAGCTATGGAGCTATATTCCTCGCAGTGGGTTGCCGCATTTGCGGTGGCTAAAAGATGCTGGATACGCGCATTCGTATTATGTTGATGGTGAACCAAAAACCTTTGATGCCAATATTTTCCCTGCCGATGCTGTCCACCCTTATGGTTGGGGCACTGTATTAGTGGTTGGTATGAGGCTGGGCGGGGGAGAAATTGCCGTAGATAGTGATGGTGATGGCACAACCGATACTACGACTTACTCATCGTATATTATTATGGATGTGACAAATCCCGAAGCGCCACCAACATTAATTGCAGAAGTTTCACATAGTTCGCTGGGCTTTACCACGAGTGAGGTTGGTGTAGTTAAAAAACGCATAGCACTAAGTGGAACCGATTATGTGTCAACGTCTACAAATGATTGGCATTTGGTATTTGGTTCTGGCCCCGATACTTTGTCGGATGTAACGTCAACGGCAACGGCTAAAGTGTTTGTATATGACCTCATTACTAAGGCTTTTATAACAGACTTTGCGCCCAAGGATTTAGGTATTGCTGCAAGTTTTGTGGGCAATGTGGAAGTGGCAAACTGGGATGGCAATTTTATTGATGATACCGCTTATTTTGGTGTCATCGGCGGCACGCCAAGCGCACCAGTAGGCAAACTGATGCGGTATCAGTTGGATGCACCGTCGTCGTCGGCTATCTCTACGTTACTAGATACTAGCAGGGCTACTGTAGGGCAACCCCTTCCTACTATTGATGGCAACGGCCGTAAGTGGGTTTATTTTGGCACGGGCAGGCTATTTGATGAAGGTGATAACCTTAGTGTGCCATTGCAGCGTTTTTACGGTGTGATGGAGCCTGTTGATAGTGCTGGGGCAGAAACTTGGACTGAAGTGACATTGTCTACAGTCGAAGATGTTACTGATATCCGGGTATTTGAAGATGGTTATATCGATAAAGTTGGTGGCGGAGCAGTTGAAATACCTTCGGGTACCGCTCTGACAACATTTGATGAATTAAAATATGCACTGCCTAAAAATAAAGGAGGGTGGTTTCGAGATTTGAACCCATCATCGGGGGCTAGCGATCCTAGTGGCCGCAATGTGAACTACGCGGTGAAGGCTAGATCTATTATCTTATTTGTTGAGTACACCCCTTCCGGCCTTAGCTGCCAGCCAGAAGGGACCAGTGTTTTGTACGGTGTTGATTTTCAAACGGGAACGGCTACGCCGTTCACTGTATTTGGCTCTAATTCAAGCACGCAGCATAATACGGCCAATCTTTCAGAGTTGTATACGGTGTTAGGGCAGGGTCTAGCTGGGCATCTAAGCCCCACTAGTGGTGATGGTGACGGCGTACGTTATTCAGATTCGACCGGTAAAACGGGGAACGTAGGGCTTGATCTTGGCGGCTCGGCGGGAGGACGTCAATCTTGGCTAGAGATTGAGTTAAAGTAAATGGTGTACTGCCTTGATGACTTATTTCAAGGCAGCCTTTTTATGAATATGTTGTTGTTATAATGATCGAATTTAAATATAAAGTGAGCAGTTAAGGAGTAAGGGCGCAGTGTATCGAAATAAAGGTTTTACATTAATTGAAATAATGATTGTGCTGGCTATTATTGCCATCTTAGCAACAATAGCCAATTCGTCTTATCAGAGTAGCGTTATAAAATCTTGTAGAGCAGACGGGCGTATAGCGTTAACTGAAGCTGCGGCTAGGCAAGAGCGACTTTATTCTGAAACGCTATCATATGTAGATAATAGCGGTCTTAGCCGCCTAGTAATCAATGCTAATGGGTCAAGTTCACCGGAAGGTTGTTATACCATGTCTGTTACCAACCCTTCTTGCGGCGGGCCTCCCTATACTTGCTTTACTGTTACAGCAACTGCGGCAGGAAAGCAGGTAGGCGATACGGAGTGTGCGACATTATCGATTAATAATTTGGGGCAAAAAACGTCTACTGGCGGAGGGACAAGATGTTGGTAGCTAGGGCGACCATCGGTTGCCTATCCGCAACTGTATGAACGCGTTTTAGATGTCTCAGTGAGTGAATGGAATACTGCAAGCAGGTCTGAGTTGCTCATATTTATACCGACTTAGCCAACAGTTCGATATAGGTAAGTAAATCAATATCTGCTTGCAACACTGGAGCACGCTGAGGTGGCTTGGTTGCAATTACCTACAGCCACACAAACTCAATGCCGAAAGATTGTAGAGGTTTAATCTCTACTTATAAAAGGCTTTTTAACAGTTTGTGTGAGTCTACTTCCATGTTTTTCAATTTCATGTGTTGGCTTTTAATTACACAAAAGTGGCGTGCTTGTGTCTATTATGCCGTCACCATTAATGTCTTTTTCATGACGTATGCGACCTGTTCTATTGATTACAATCCTGCGTGCTAAGGTTAGGTCTCGGTTGGATGGGCAGTAGGTTATATTTCCCCACTTTCCATTTGTGTATCCTCTGGCGTTAAATTGCAGATATTTGTTACCAGAAGTTCGTAAGTTTAAGTTTCCAAAGCCATCGGGTATCAGGTCTGAAACTCTAAATATAGTATCGTCTCCATTAACCTTTTCGTTTTTATCGTAGTCGGTAAATAGGATTAGTTGTTGGTTCCAGTCATCCACGCACGTTACTAAATCAATTGATGGGCAAATAGTTGTGTAGGCATTGGCTGAAATAGCTTGTTGTCGAGTAAGGTAGATGAGCTTGCTTAGCTTATTAATTACTACAGTGGAGCGTTGTTTATCTAGCATATGGCTTAGTGACGGCGCTGTTACCATTAATAAAATAGATAGAACTGCTAAGCTAAATAATATGTTAGAAAGCGTGAACCCTAAAGAAATGCTTTTCATAGCGACCATCCTTGGTTGCGTTGATTATTGTTATGTCAGCCGATTTTACCTAAAAGTCACAGCTGTGCAAATTTTAATCATCATCCAGCCCCAACTTCTTAACCCTATGCCGCATTTGTCTAAAGGATATACCCAGCAGCTCGGCGGCGGCAGTTTTATTCCAGCGGCAATGCTCTAGAGCTTTTTTAAGAGCGGCAGTTTCTATTTGTTCTAGGTAGCCATCCAGGTCGCCAAAGGCAGCCTCAGCGGATGGGATATCGCTGGCGGCTTCTGTAGGATTACTATTGTTAGTGCTACCGCTAGCGGGGATGATGAGTTGTAAGTCGTGGGCTTCAATCCTATTGCCTTCGCACAGGGTGGCGGCTCGCTCTAAGGTGTTTTCTAATTCTCTCACATTGCCGGGGAAGCTGTGCTGGTTGAGGGCGGTGATGGCGCTAGCGCTGAGTGTGGGCTTTTCGGTTTGCCACTCTTGGGCCAGTTTACTGAGACTAAAGTCGGCGAGTAGAGGAATGTCTTCTCTGCGCTCGCGCAGTGGCGGTACGTTCAGCTCTATCACATTGATGCGATAAAATAAGTCATTGCGAAAGCGCTCGCGTTCCACTTCGTGGTTTAAATCTTTATGGGTGGCGCTGAGTATACGCACGTCTATAGACACTTCCTCATTGCTGCCCACTTTGCGTACGGCCTTTTCTTGGATGGCTCGCAACAGTTTCACTTGCATGGGTAAGGGGAGATCGGCGACCTCATCAAGAAATAAGGTGCCACCATTGGCCGCTTCAAATAAACCGATTTTATTATCGATAGCGCCGCTAAAGCTGCCCTTAACATGGCCGAAAAATTCGCTTTCCATTAACTCCGAAGGAATGGCGCCGCAGTTAACGGGAATAAAGGCGTTGCTGCTGCGAGGGCCGTTGCTATGTATTAAGCGGGCCACTACTTCTTTACCGCTGCCCGACTCGCCGCTGATGTATACCGGTGCCTGGCTGCGAGCCAGTTTATTGATTTGGCCGCGAAGTTTTTGTATAGCAGGGGCATTGCCTAGTAGCTGCACTTGCCCAAACTGTGGGTTGCTGTCAGTGAGTTCTAGCTTTAGCGCGGTTTCGATGAGTTGTCTGAGTCTTTCCAAATCTATAGGCTTATTAACAAAATCAAAAGCGCCGGCTTTGAGTGCGCTAATGGCGGTTTCTACGCTGCCAAAAGCGGTGATCATGGCGACGGGCAGCTCGGGCAGCTGATGTTGTATGTGCTCGATAATATCTAGGCCTTGGCCATCGGGCAGTTTCATGTCGGTTAGGCAGAGGTGAAACTTGGTGTCGCTGTTGAGCAGGGTCAGCGCCTCCGCTACGGTGGCGGCGCTACTAGTGTTAATCCCCATGCGGCTAATGGTGATTTCTAGTAGCTCGCGTATATCGGGCTCATCATCAATAATTAAAATATGTGCTTTAGTCATAAGTCTATTTTTTACTTTAGGGGCGTATTTTGGGATAGGCGCTTTTCGTGATGAGCAAAGCTAAGCCTAAAAGTACTTTTGCCATTATTGATGAGATAGTCCAAACGTATCTGGTTAGCTTCGCACATTTCGCGGGCAATAAACAAACCCAAGCCTGTGCCTGAGGTTTCGGTAGTGAAAAAAGGTTCAAATAAATGTGCCTGCTGCTCAGGGGCTATGCCATCACCGTCGTCTACTATATCTAAGTAGGGCAGTTTTTTAGTGTTATCAAGATTAGCTATCAGTTGTAAGCTACCTTGGCCCGTTTTCTTTTTGCTATAGCGTATGCCGTTTTCCATCAGATTGCCTAATACTTGCTGTAATTGGCTGCTATCTACCGTGGCTAGGCAATTGCTTTGTAGCGATAGCAATCGAATAATGGCGTCGGGGTGGTGTTGGGTGAAATCGGTAATAAATTGTTCCAGCCATTCATTGAGATTAATCGTTTCTATCTTGGGCGCTTTGCGGCGCGATAGTTGTAAAATATTTTCTATCACCTGATTCATGCGTTGGCAGTGGCTTTGAATAATGCCGCTAAGGCGTAAGTCGGCGGCATCTAAGTGGGTGGACTCTTTTAGTAACTGTGCCGCATGGCTGATGGCACCTAAGGGGTTGCGTATTTCGTGGGCGATGCTGGCGGTGAGCCTACCTAGCGAGGCCAGTTTAATATCTTGGGCGCGCTGGGTAATTTGGCGATTGTCTTCCAGAAAAATTAAGCTTTCTTTTTCATTGTCTAAGCCTGAAAAGTTGGCCTGCACTTCGGGGCTGAATTCAGAAATTTGAAAAGGGTTGTGGCGTATGCTGGGGTTCGCACGCCATTGCGAGAGTTGTTTGAATAAAATCGGCGGTAGCATAGTGCTATTGTTGTTGGCTAATAAATCTTTAGCGGCTTGATTGCAGGTAGTGATATGTCCGTTGTTATCGCTAACAATAATACCGGTTTGCATGCGCTGCACAATCAGCTGATTGAGCCGTTCCTGTCGCTGAGCTTCGGCGGCGCTATGCTCGGCTTCTAGTTGCGATTTTCGCATGCGTCGCGATAGCGATTGAATGAAAAAGCTAGTGGCAAATAAGACTAAGCCTAAAACTCCACTAGGGAATATGTTGGATTGGCTAATGTAATCCTGTGAAATGAGATGGAAGGTGTCTGCTAGTAAAAAAATGCTGGCTATGGCGGCAATCAGTGTGGCTACTTGCCCGGTAATGACTATGCTGCTGGCGGCAATAATCACCACCAGTAATATGCCTAGGCCACTTTTAATACCGCCGGCACTGTCAGCAATTAATATAATGGCGATTATGTCTATAAAAAATGTGAGAAATAAGCGCTGTTTACCTAAGGGCTTGAGCCGTGGCAGTATAAAAGCGCAGCTCATAAGATTAACAATCAGGTAGCTGTAACCTGCGTATAAAAAAAGACCCGGTTTAACATTACCTACTAAGCGGTTTTCATCAAAAAAATAAAAACTGAATAACAGCGCTGCAGCCAGAATTAACCGGTAAACACTGTAGACCTTGAGTAAGGTAAGGTTTTGTACCTGTGTTTTTTGTTCGGCTAATTCTAGGCTGGAGTTTTTCAACGTAGGGCCACTGAGTGATTATTGTGTGTGTAAGCCGCTAGTGATGGTAAATCGTGGGTATAGGGGCGCGTTTGTGTTGGGTTTTAGTATAGATGCTTATTATTTTTTCTAGTATCGCTGGTTCTACGGTTTTGCCCTCTAAAAAGTCATCCAGTTGTTGGTAGCTCATGCCTAGGGCATCTTCATCGGTTTTTTGCGGGCTTAGGCATTCTAAGTCGGCAGTAGGGGCTTTGTTAACCAGTTGTTCGGGCGCGCCTAGGTGCTGCGCTAATTGCTTTACCTGGCGCTTGTTAAGGCCAAATAGCGGCGCTAAGTCACAGGCGCCGTCGCCCCATTTGGTAAAAAATCCGGTGATGTTTTCGGCGGAGTGGTCGGTGCCTAACACTAAACCGCCGACTATGCCGGCTATATGATATTGCCCCACCATACGCGTGCGGGCTTTGACATTACCTTTAGAAAAGTCTATCGCGGCCTGCGGGGCGTTAAGCAATTGGCTTTGCTGTAGGGCGAGCAAAGTTTGTTCGTGTATGCCCTCGGCGCCCAGTTTGATGTTTAGGCTTAGCCTATGGCTGGGTTGAATAAAACCCACCGCCGCTTGCGCATCTTCTTCATCGGCTTGCACGCCAAAGGGTAAGCGTACGGCTATAAACTGATAGTCATTGCCGCCCATTTCTTCATTAAGCCCATTAACGGCCAGCTGCGCCAAGCGGCCACAGGTGGTGGAGTCTATGCCGCCGCTAATGCCCAGTACCAGTTTTTTTAAGCCAGAGTTGACTAGCTGCTTTTTGATGAAAGCTACACGGCGTTGAATTTCAAAACCCACATCTATATGCGGAAGTACCCGCATTTCTTCAATAATTTGTTGCGCAATATCAGTGTTAGTCATATTAGTGTTAACGAATCATGTAATCGGGGCGGTTATCAAATTTAGGCGGATCCGCTCTATCAAACAGCCCTAGGGTTAGCTTGTTAATAGTAGAGCCTTCTTCATCCTGTAAGGTGAACTTGGCGATAAAGCGGCCTTTTTTATCTAAAGAGGGGTGCTTGGGATGATTATGCGCCAGTACTTTTAGCGAATTTTCAGCTAGGTCATCCATACCCAAAAGCATATAAGCCTGAATCATAACCGCTAAGCCATCGGCCACGGCGGGGGTTTGGCTGTAATTCTCAACCACATAGCGGCCACGGTTAGCGGCGGCGACATAGGCTTTGCGCTTAAAATAGTAGTTGGCAACGTTGATCTCGTAGCGTGCCAGACGGTTGCGCAGGTAGACCATACGCGCTCTGGCGTCGGGGGCATAGCTGCTGTCGGGGTAGCGGTACAGCAGCTGGCGAAAGTCTTCAAAGGCTTTTAATGCCGAGCCGGGGTCGCGCTCAGTCATGTCGGTGGGCATAAACTGGTCTAGAAAGCCGTCGCCCTCGGTGTAGTTGGCCAAGCCTTTCATATAATAGGCATAGTCAACGTTGGGGCTTTGTGGGTGCAGGCGTATAAAACGATCGGCTGAGGCTATGGCGGCTTCTGGCTCTAGGCTGCGTAAATGGGCATAGATAATTTCCAGCTGGGACTGCTCGGCATAGGGGCCAAAGGGGAACCTAGCCTCTAATAGCTGAAAGCGCTTTACCGCAGTATCAAAGCGCATATCATCCAGACTTTGTTGGGCTCGGTCGTATAACTCCCGCTCTGTCATATCCTGCGGGGAGACATCGTCAGTGGCGCAGGCGCTTAAGCCTAGCGCCGCGCTCAGAAAAATGGCCTTAACTACTCTGTTCATTCAACGATATCCCCAAAATTCATATACAATGCGGCTTATTGTTCCCGCAAGGTCTTGCTAGATGCAAGCCCGGTATTTAACCACAGCCACCGTTTCGCATAAAGTGCGCTGCTTATAAATAAAGGCCCCTAATGGCAGAAACTATCCAATTGCACGCACAAGTCCCTGAAGACTTGCGCGGCGCTCGCTTAGATCAAGTAGCAGCGCAGTTGTTCCCCGATTACTCCCGCGCTCGCTTACAGTTGTGGATAAAGGAGGGCGTGCTTACTGTAGACGGCGAAGTAAAGAAAACCAGGGATAAGCTAATAGGCGGCGAACAGCTGGCGCTAGCGGTAGAAGTGGAAAACGAAGAGCGTTGGGAAGCTGAGCCTATAGCTCTAGATATTATCTATGAAGATGATGCCGTATTAGTGATTAACAAGCCTGCCGGCCTAGTGGTACACCCCGGGGCAGGCAATGGCAGCGGCACCTTATTAAATGCCATACTCTACCACTATCCCGATTCAGCCAGCGTGCCCAGAGCGGGCATAGTGCATAGGTTAGATAAGGACACTTCGGGCTTGATGGTCGTGGCCAAAACCCTAGCAGCACAAAATCATTTGGTTAACCAGTTACAGGAGCGCACCGTACATAGAGAGTACGAGGCCGTATGCATGGGTCGTATGACCGGCGGCGGTACCGTTGATGCCCCCTTGGCTAGGCACCCCAAGCAGCGTAAAAAAATGGCCGTCTCCACCATAGCGGGCAAAGAGGCGATTACCCATTACCGGGTGATTAAGCGCTATGTGCACCATACCCATGTGCGCTGCATGCTGGAAACAGGCCGCACTCACCAAATTCGCGTACACATGGGGCATATTAAATACCCGCTAGTGGGCGACCCTATGTATGCCGGCAGGCCGCGTATACCCAAAGGGGCCAGTACCGAGCTTATCGAAACGCTGCGCAGTTTTGGTCGTCAGGCCCTGCACGCTAGGCGTTTAGAGTTGATGCACCCTGATAGCAACGAGTTGGTATCTTGGGAAGTCGACCTGCCTGCCGATATGCAACATTTATTGAGCGTATTGAGTGAGCACGACAGCTAAGCTCCAGCATTTTATCAAGCCAGACTGGCCCGCCCCCGACAACGTAGTGGCTTGGGCCAGCACCCGCCAGGGCGGTGTTAGCCTACCGCCTTATAGCAGCTTAAACCCCGCCGCCCATGTGGGGGATGCGGCTGCTAGCGTGCAGCGCAACCGGCAAATTATTAGCCAACAGTGTCGACTACCCGCAGAGCCAGCATGGCTTAAGCAAACTCACAGCACGGATATCGTCGAGCTGCCGTCAGCGCAGTTAGATGCCGATGGCGCTACCACCACTGCGGCTAACTGCGTGTGCGTAGTGCAAACCGCCGACTGCTTACCACTATTACTCTGTGATCAGGCGGGGCAGCAAGTGGCGGCCATTCATGCCGGCTGGCGAGGCTTGGCGGCTGGCATAGTCGAACAAGCAGTATCCCGCATGCAGGCGCCACCGCAGCAGTTATTGGTGTGGCTGGGGCCAGCTATTAGCGGCCAGCATTTTGAGGTGGGGGCTGAGGTTTACGCGCAGTTTGTCGCGCGCCATAGTCAAAATCGCTACGCCTTTGTGGCCAGCGAGCGACCACAATATTATATGGCCGATCTCTATCAATTGGCGCGTAATCATTTACAAGCTGTTGGGGTGACAGCCATATACGGTGGCCAGTACTGTAGCTATGCCGACCCTCAGCGTTTTTATTCCTACCGTCGCGATGGCGTCACCGGCCGCATGGCTAGTTTGATCTATCGCAAGGCTTAGGCTTTTCTTTTGACTGCTAGCTTGATATTGGCCAATATGCCCACACTACACTGTTATAAGTCACTATTATTAATAAGCTATGGCTTACAGAGTTTATTACACTTTTATAGAGGTGAGTAATGCGAGTTGATCGTTTAACTAATCAGTTACAAACAGCGCTGTCCGATGCCCAATCATTAGCGATAGGTAAAGATCAGCAGTTTATAGAACCCATACATTTGTTATCGGCTATGGTAGAGCAGCGTGGTGGCTCGGTGCGGCCTTTGTTGTCACAGGCCGGTGCTAGCATTACTCGCTTGCGCGAAGCCATTAATGACGCGCTAAATGCATTGTCTTCGGTGCAGGGCGGCTCTGGTGACATACTCATGTCTAATGACTTAGCGCGCTTAATGAATATTGCCGATAAGTTATCCCAGCAAAAAAAAGATAGCTACATATCCTGCGAAACGGTATTGCTGGCGTTGTTTGAAACTAAAAATGCGCTTGCTACCTTATTGGAAGATGTGGGTGTTGATAAAAAATCCTTGCATGACGCTATTGAAGAAGTGCGGGGTGGTGAGAGCATAGACGACCCGGATGCAGAGGAGTCGCGTCAGGCCTTAGCAAAGTACACCATAGATTTAACCGAACGTGCCGAGCAGGGCAAGTTAGACCCGGTAATAGGTCGCGACGAAGAGATACGCCGCACCATACAAGTGTTGCAGCGCCGTACTAAAAATAACCCCGTATTAATTGGGGAACCCGGCGTGGGTAAAACCGCTATTGTTGAGGGTTTGGCCCAGCGCATAGTCAATGGCGAAGTGCCTGAAGGTTTAAAAAACAAACGCTTATTATCATTGGACTTAGGCTCTTTATTGGCGGGCGCAAAATTTCGCGGTGAGTTTGAGGAGCGTTTAAAATCACTGCTCAACGAATTGTCCAAACAAGAAGGCCAGGTCATTTTATTTATTGATGAGGTGCACACCATGGTGGGGGCCGGTAAGGCCGAAGGCGCTATGGATGCGGGCAATATGCTCAAACCCGCCTTGGCCCGTGGTGAGCTACATTGTGTGGGTGCCACCACGTTGAATGAATACCGCCAATATATAGAGAAAGATGCGGCACTAGAGCGCCGCTTTCAAAAAGTATTAGTAGACGAGCCCAGTGAAGAAGACACCATTGCGATACTGCGCGGTTTAAAAGAACGCTACGAAGTGCATCACGGTGTCGACATTACCGATTCGGCCATTATTGCCGCCGCAAAACTATCCCAGCGTTATATCACCGACCGGCAGCTGCCCGACAAAGCCATAGACTTAATTGACGAGGCCGGCAGCCGCATACGCATGGAGATAGACTCTAAGCCTGAAGATTTAGATCGATTAGAGCGCCGCCTAATTCAATTAAAAATTCAACGCGAAGCGGTTAAGAAAGACACCGATAGCGCCGCCTTAAAGCAGTTGGATATTTTAAATAAAGACATCGTCGAAGCCGAGCGTAAATTTGCCGATTTAGACGAAATTTGGAAGGCAGAAAAAGCCGCGCTATACGGTTCGCAAAAAATTAAAGAGGCCTTGGAGTTGGCCCGTGTGGAACTGGAGGCGGCACAAAGGGCCAGCGATTTAACCCGCATGTCTGAGCTGCAATACGGCAAAATTCCTGAATTGGAAAAGCAGCTGGATATGGCTGGACAGGCCGAGATGATGGAAATGACTTTATTGCGTAATAAAGTCACCGAGGAAGAAGTGGCCGAAGTGGTGTCGCGCTGGACTGGCATACCGGTATCCAAAATGTTGGAAGGCGAGCGTGACAAATTACTACGTATGGAAAGCTTTTTGCATGAGCGCGTAGTCGGCCAAGATGAGGCGGTAACCGCCGTTGCCAATGCCGTGCGTCGTTCGCGGGCGGGGCTGTCTGACCCCAATCGCCCCAATGGTTCGTTTATCTTTTTGGGCCCTACTGGGGTGGGTAAAACGGAGTTGTGTAAAGCCTTGGCTAGCTTTTTGTTCGATACCGAAGACTCCATGGTACGCATTGATATGTCGGAGTTTATGGAGAAACATTCGGTGGCTAGGTTGGTGGGTGCACCTCCCGGCTATGTGGGCTATGAAGAGGGTGGCTATCTAACTGAGGCGGTAAGGCGCAGGCCTTACTCGGTATTGCTGCTGGATGAGGTAGAGAAAGCACACCCCGATGTGTTTAATATTTTATTGCAGGTATTAGATGATGGTCGTCTCACCGATGGTCAGGGCCGCACCGTGGATTTTCGTAATACCGTGATAGTGATGACCTCTAATCTAGGCTCCGACATAATACAGGAGTTGTCTGGCAGTGAAGGTGGCTACCAGCAAATGAAAGACGCAGTGATGGAGGTGGTAGGTACCCATTTTCGCCCTGAGTTTATTAACCGCATAGATGAAACTGTGGTATTTCACCCCTTAGACAGGGCGCAAATTCGTGGCATAGCCGAAAGGCAGTTGGCGATTTTACGCAAGCGCTTACAGGATAAAAGCTTAGGGCTGGAGCTTAGCGATGCGGTAATGGATAAAATTGTCAGCATAGGCTTTGATCCGGTTTACGGTGCCCGGCCGCTAAAACGTGCCATACAGCAATATATAGAAAACCCCTTGGCGCAAGAACTACTGCAAGGTAAGTTTGATCCAGGCGCTACGATTAATGCTGATTTGGTAGGGGAACAGGTAAGTTTTAGTTAAGTTGGCTTAGTTGTGAAAGATTATGACAAGGCATAAAAAAACGGCATGGAGTACATGCCGTTTTTTTTTGTCTGCTATTTTTTGCCGCTAAGCCCTACGGCTTAATTGCAGTTTTCGCGTATGGCTTTTTGCGCGCGTTCGACTTGTACCTGTTTTTCTTCTTCGGTGATTAGGCGTTGAGTGCCATCGGCATCGGTAATGCGAATTCTGGCGGCACCTTCAAAGGCTTGCATATTGGCTTTCGCCTGCTTGCAGCGCGCGGGATCTTTGGGTGGCATTATTTCCATTTTTAAAGGCTGCTCAGGTTTGGTGGCAGCGGCTTCTTGCTCGGCGCTGCTACTGGCTACGGGCTCGCTGCTACCGCGGCTTTTTTTGGAGCCTGGGGTTTCTACAAACTCCGCTTTAATGCCGGCTTCGGGCGGGCGGTCAGAGAGCTTTAAGTTGCCTTCGCTATCTTTCCAGCGGTAATAGCCAGAGGGGTCGGCGACTAACGTAGCGCTAAAGCTCAGTGCAATAGCGAAAAATGAAACTAGGTGCAAAATTTTGTTATTCATTGTTAGGGCCTGTCCATTCCATTTAAGGTTACGCTGCTTTAAAAACAATCGCTTAGCGTGGTAATGATATTGAGAGTGATTATGACAAATCATAGCCGTTTTGACAGGGTTTGAGCACATTCCGTTTAAATTTCTTTGGCGTAGAACAGGTTTTTCATAGATTTACGGTTTTTTAAGCGCTGCCATGTTGACTTTGTCTGACTATGCTGCAAAATTGGCCGTTGAAAATTAGCCAATATCGTCCACTTACCGGTGTCGATATTAGCGTCGTGTCGTTGCTTACCGGCCTCGACAGCGGGACGCTCCCTAATTCTGCAAGCACATAGCCGTGTTGCGGGGTTGCCTAGCCTCAGTGTTAGTTACCTCGTGCGGTGTGTTCCCAGTAGGGAGACACCCTGGTTGTGAGTTTGCGCCAGCCTTTATAAGCTTCCTAGCTTGTCAGTTGCCGTACTCTCTCATTGTTTTTTATTATTACACGAGGAAACCTCCGTGGAGATGTTATCAGGCGGCGAAATGGTCGCACGTGCCCTGCAAGATGAAGGCGTTGAGTTTATATTTGGTTATCCTGGCGGCTCTGTGCTGCATATTTATGATGCCCTGTTCCAAACCTCGAAAGTGCCACATATTTTAGTGCGCCACGAGCAGGCGGCTACCCATGCCGCTGATGGCTACGCCCGCGCCACCGGTAAAACCGGTGTGGTGTTGGTGACCTCTGGCCCCGGTGCTACCAATGCTATTACGGGTATCGCTACCGCATATATGGATTCCATCCCTATGGTGGTTATTTCTGGTCAGGTGCCTTCCGATAAGATCGGTGAAGATGCCTTCCAGGAAACAGACATGATCGGTGTATCGCGTCCCATTGTTAAACACAGCTTTTTGGTAAGAAAAGCCAGTGATATCCCCGTGACTATCAAAAAGGCTTTTTATCTGGCTTCTACTGGTAGGCCCGGCCCTGTGGTTATTGATATCCCTAAGGATATTACCAACCCGGCTGAGAAATTTGAGTATCACTACCCCGACAAAATCAAGCTGCGTTCCTATACCCCTACGGTGAAAGGGCACTCCGGCCAAATTAAAAAGGCGGTGAAGTTATTGATGTCAGGCAAGCGCCCGGTAATCTATTCGGGTGGGGGTGTTATTCAGGGTAATGCCAGCGATTACCTTACCGCTTTGGCTCGCGCCTTAAACGTGCCGGTGACGAATACCTTAATGGGCTTAGGGGGCTTTCCTTCCGACGATCCGCAGTATGTGGGTATGTTAGGCATGCATGGCACTTACGAGGCTAATACCGTTATGCATCACAGCGATGTGATTTTGGCAGCGGGTGCGCGTTTTGATGACCGCGTCACTAACACGGTCAGTAAGTTTTGCCCCACCGCCAAGATTATTCATATAGACATAGACCCCGCGGCTATCTCCAAAACCATTATGGCGGATATCCCTATTGTTGGGCCTGTAGATGTGGTGTTAAAAGACATGCTGGCGCAGGTAAAAGAGTACAACCGCAGTGGTGAAGTGGTGTTGGATGAGGATGCTATAGAGGCTTGGTGGAAGCAGATTAACGAGTGGCGCGACACCCATGGTTTGTGGACCGCGCCCCGTTATGACACCAGCACCGGCTTAATTAAGCCCCAGCAGGTTATAGAGTCTTTATATAACACCACCAAGGGTGATGCCTATGTAACCTCTGATGTAGGCCAGCACCAAATGTTTGCCGCGCAATACTATCGTTTTAACAAGCCACGCCGTTGGATCAACTCCGGTGGCTTGGGCACTATGGGCTTTGGCCTGCCTGCCGCCATGGGGGTGAAGTTGGCTTACCCTGAGGCCGATGTGGCCTGTGTTACCGGTGAAGGCAGCATACAAATGAACATACAGGAGCTGTCCACCTGTACCCAGTACAAACTGCCGGTGAAAATTATCAACTTGAATAATGGTTATTTAGGCATGGTTAAGCAGTGGCAGGATATGCAATACAGCAGCCGCTACTCGCAGAGCGAGTATGAAGACTCGTTGCCCGATTTCATCAAACTGGCCGAAGCTTATGGCCATGTGGGTATGAAAGTAGATAAATTATCAGACTTAGATGACGCCATGAAAGAAGCCTTTAGCTTAAAAGATAAGCTGGTGTTTATGGATATCTATGTGGATAGACATGAACATGTATACCCCATGCAAATAGCCCCTAATGGCTCTATGCGCGATATGTGGTTAAGCAAAGGGGAGAGAAGTTAATGAGACATATTATTTCCGTTTTGCTAGAGAACGAGCCCGGCGCGCTAAGCCGTGTGGTTGGCCTATTTTCGCAACGCGCCTATAACATTGAAACCTTAAACGTGGCCCCCACGGAAGACCCAACGCTATCGCGGCTGACCCTCACCACCGTTGGTGATGACAGCAAAATAGAACAGATTATTAAGCACTTAAACCGCTTAATCGATGTGGTAAAGCTGGTTGACCTTAGCGAGGGCTCCCACGTAGAACGCGAGCTGATGCTAATCAAGGTCAAGGCCACCGGTGCTCAGCGTGCTGAAATCAAGCGCACTACCGATATCTTCCGCGGCCAAATCGTGGATGTAGGCTCAACCCTGTATACCATCCAGATTTTAGGTACGTCCGACAAGCTGGACGCCTTTATTGAGGCGCTGGGTGAAGCCACTATTATTGAGGTGGTACGCAGCGGTGTGTCGGGCATAGCCCGTGGTGATAAGGCATTGACCCTATAAACGGATCCTGTAAAGGGAGTCACTGGCTGATAAATGAAAGGAGTGGCGTGAGCTGCTCCTTTTTTTTTGTGCTAGGCTGAAGCTGTGGCAGGGTTTATGGTAACGGAGATATAAGCAGTGACATAGGGGCTAATAGCGATATAAACCCCGGCACTTTTTTGCTACCATAACCGGCCTTAGCGTATCCCCGTTAGTTTTTACCAGAGCTATAAATATCCTATGAAGTTGTCAGACTCCTTACAGACACTTAATGTCGAAGAGCGTGTTCAGCGTATAGTGACGACCATCCGTGCCGAAGAGGCCCGTCTGCGCGCAAAATATACCATCCTCCAGTATCAAGACTGGATAGGTTTGGGGATTATGCTGTTCTCTTTAGTGGGCATGATGGGTTCGGCAGCGCTGTATTATGTTGATGTTATTCCCGCCTGGGCGGCCATAGTGGCGGCTGCTATTTTCGCCTCCCTCTCCCATGAGTTAGAGCATGACTTAATTCATAGGCAGTATTTTAAGAAAAACGCCTTTATGCACAACCTAATGATGTGGCTAGTGTGGATTATGCGCCCCAACACCATTAACCCCTGGTATAGGCGCAAGATGCATTTTTTACATCACAAAACCTCAGGTACGCAACAGGATTTAGAAGAGCGCTTAGTGGGCAATGGCATAGGCAATCAATTACTGCGTTATCTGGTGATGTTCGACGGCTTACTGGGTATGTTGGTACGCCGCAAAGTATTAAGCAAAGAAGTGGATGAGTTTGATGTAGAGAAAATGCTGTCATCCGCCTTTCCTATTGCGGTGCTGTATTTTACCGCTTGGTATGCATTTTTAGTGTTTCACGGCGTAGATTTTTTATGGGGTACGGCGCTGGCCTATCCCGCTTGGATGCTAAACATAGTCTCTGGCCTTAACTTCTTAGTGGTGGTATTAATTGCCCCCAACTTCTTGCGCTCAGGCTGTTTGAATTTTGTCACCTCGCACATGCATTACTACGGCGGTGTAGACAATATTCTGCAACAAACCCAAGTGTTAAAAGGTTGGTTTATGCTGCCTTTTCACTTGTTCTGCTTTAATTTTGGCAGCACCCACGGCATCCATCACTTCGTAGTCGGCCAGCCTTTTTACATACGGCAAATGGTGGCCAAGGTGGCTCATAAGGTGATGAAAGAAAACGGCGTACGCTTTAACGACTTTAAATCCTTTGTGCATGCCAATCGCTATATTGTTGAACCTAGCCGTTAATACGCCGCGCTAAGCTAGATTGTTAGATCAAAAGGCCGCCTCTAAAGAGGCGGCCTTTTTTGTTACTGGCGTTTAGCTTATCGTTGGCTGTCATCCCTCTGTCATGAAATTGTATTAATTTATTGTGCGATGTCCTTTTTAAGCTGTAGAGGTTTAGCGCAATGAAAATCCGTCACATAAATTTTTTAATGGTCGGCGGTTTAATACTGCTTACGGTGAGTTTGGCCATTACCGTTTTTTGGGGGTTAAAGCAGTTACATCTTACCGCCCAGTCTACCGAGCGCTATTACCAGCTCAGCAGTAAAGTGAATAAAGATATATTCTCAGCCATAGAGGGCTATTTATTGACCGGGGATAGCCAGCGCTTAGTGGAGGCTGAGGCTTTAGTGGATGAGCTAATCACTCAGGATTTACCTGCCATCAATACGGAGTTGCGCGCTGAACTACTGCCTATGGCGCAGCAGTTGCAACAACGTTTAGCAACTGATTTAAGAGCGGTGGGTAAGCTGTCGGCTAATTACGGAGTGTTATTAGAGCAGGCCGAATCGGAAATATTGGCGACTTTAACGGCGCTGGCGGATTACGCCAAGCAAAGCCCGCAAGCGGAGTCTAGAGAGCGCTACTTAGCGTTGCTGGGGCAACTAAGCCGCGAGCTAGTTGCGTTGGCTGCATACCGCAGCAAGTTGTTTAGCCTAGGGCAGGGCCAAGCGTCTACCGATAGCATTACCGCAACCTTGCAGCAGCTTAGTCAGTTATCACGCAGCCTGGCCGAGCAGCCTAGCTTGGGTGTTTATGTGCAAGACAGCAGTGATGATATGGAAGCGCTGCTATGGGGTGAAGACGATAGCGTTGCGCCTGTAGAGGAAAAGGGCGACCTGTTAAAGCAGGAGTTGCAAAGTTTGGTCAAACGCTACCCGCAAGAGTTACAGCGCAGCCAAGCGTTATTGTCAGCAGGACAGAAAGCGCAGGTCAGTGTTAAACAGCAACTGGCTTTATTGCAGCAGCAATTATCCTCCTTGGAAAGCGAGGTGCAGGCACAGCGCGTGCGTATAGAGCAGCAAGTACATACCGTGATGGTAGTCGTGAGTTTGGCGATGATTAGTTTAGCCTTTACAGTATTTGTTTTTCAGCACTGGCTGGCAGGTTTGTTGAGTGCGGTGAATAAGGATATAGCGGCGCTGGCTAAGGGCGATTTTCGACCGCGTAGTATAAATCGCAGCCGCATTAAAGAGTTAGCAGGTTTGCTTAACTCCTACCAAGTCTTGCAGCAATCGCTACAACATTTGGTGGCCGATATTAGTGGTCGCAGCCGTGAGATACAGCAGGCCAGCCATAGTGTTACCGATAGTGCCGGCGCTATCTGCCAGTTTAGTGCCGAGCAGCGCCAGCAAACAGAGCAGGCCGAAGTACTGGTGAGCGAGGTGGCCAAATCCGTGCAGCATGTGGCTGAGCAAACCCTGAATATATCCACCGTCACCCAACAGGCCAGTGATATTTTATTGCAGGGCCAGCAAAAAATTGCCCTGTCTTTGCAGCACATAGAGTCCCTACATCAAGGCATACAGCAATCCGGTTTAGCATTGGCCTCATTGCAGACGCACGCCCAAAGCATTAATAGTTTTGTTGAGGTAATACAAAGTATTGCCGAGCAAACCAATTTGCTAGCATTAAATGCGGCCATAGAAGCGGCTAGGGCAGGCGAACAGGGGCGAGGGTTTTCAGTGGTGGCTGACGAAGTACGAAACCTCGCAGGCAAAACCAATGAGGCCACCCATGAAATTCAACGACTGATTAGCCAGGTGTCGCAATCCACTACCAGCTTAAGCGTAGTGATGCAGGGGCAGCTAAACAGCAGCGAAGACACAGCGAAAATTTCTCAAGACGCAGGTCAGGTTTATCAGTTATTAATGACTAAGGTGGACGATATTAACGGCCTGATGGCCACCATAGTGGTGCAGGCTGAGCAACAGGCCCATACCATTAACGATGTTAGCCGCGGCATAGAGCAAGTGGCGGAAAAGGCACAGGTGGCCAGCCATAAAAGTGAGCAGTCGCTCAATGTCAGTGAAGACTTGCTGGGTATTAGCAATGCCTTTGTGCAATTAACGCAGGCTTATAGGGTTTAGTTGTAGAAATTTAAATCACTATTTTGCTCTTATTCAATGTGCTGATTAGTGAGCAAATAATGTGAATATCTGTAATCAACCCAGCAGTTAGTAGCTCAGCTACTACGGGCTAAAAACAATCCGGTAATCATTAATATCACCCCTGCGCTGCGTTGAAAATCGATGGTAGTGACTGCCGTACCTAATACACCAAAATGATCTATTAGTACCGCGATAACAATCTGGCCAGTGACAATAAAACAAATGGCATTACCTACGCCCATACGCGGAGCGAGGTAGGTAATAGACAGTACGTAGCTGGCTACAATTAAGCCGCCTATATAGCTGTAAGCAGGAGCCTTGGCAAAGTCCGCGATGCTGGGCATAGGTACGCGGTTAATCAGCACGTAACTGCTAATAAACAGCAAACCGACGACAAACAACAATAATGCTGAGTACACAACACTGCCTATGGATTTGCTGAGGCTTGCGTTTGCGGCAGCTTGCACGGGGATGAGTGCGCCTGCACAAATCGCCATGCAAGGTAATATTAGCCAAGCTTTCATAGTGTGACGCCTATTTTTTTTTTCGTAAGGCGGTAACTTGGTCGTAGCCTATGCCCCAGTTATCGGTGTTCACTTCATCGATAACCACAAAGGTGGTTGCCGGGTTTTTATTAAGCACATCGACTAGCAGTTGAGTAGTACCTGCTATGAGGGCTTGCTTCTGTTCTTTGGTGACGTTTTCATCGGTGACTTTAATATTGACGTAGGGCATCGTTTTTCTCGCTTAAGGTTTTGGAAAGTTAATAAGCTAGTTTGCAACATGAAAACTGGCTTGGTTTGTTGTTAGGTCTTTGATTGTTTGTTCAAAATAGTCCACAGAGTTTGAACCGGTGACTAAGCTATGTTCATTAAAAATAAAAGCCGGCACGCTGCTTAATTCAAACTCTTGAACGCGGCTCTTTTTAATCAGTAGTTGCTGCTTGATGTCATTTGAGCTCAGCGCCTGTGCTGCTTGGGGCCTATCCAAACCCAATGATTCAGCCAAATCCAACAAGACCTGCGCGTTACTAATATCCAGGCCGTGCTTAAAATAGGCGTCAATTAGCAGCTTGTTCATGGCTTGTTGTTTGCATTGGCTTTCACACCAGTGCAGCAACCGGTGTGCCTTGTTGCTGTTGTAGTAATGGCTGCGCTTAGCAAAGTCTATGCAAACGCCGGCCTGTTTAGCCGCCGTTAATAAGTGGCTGCGATAACTCTGTCGCCTTACCTCGTTCCATTGGTAGCGCCGTTCTAGGTGATAGTCTATCTCCTCACCCATAGTCCCCATGTCGGGATTCAGTTCATAGGGTAAAAAATAAATGTCGGCTGCAATCGCCAGATTGCGCAGCGCCTGCTGCAGGTTGGAATAAGCTATGGGGCACCAAGAGCAAACAATATCGTGTATTACCTCTACTTTTATTGCGCTCATGAATTGCGGACCTGCAAATCGCTATACATTTTATTGACGATTAACCAGCGTCCGTTTTCTTTTAGCAGTCCCAAAAAATCGACATAGTCGTGATCAAATAACGGGCACTGCAGTTTCACCATGGCCTGATCTTTAATGATTTCTATAGCCAGTAATTGGTAGTCATAGGGCTTGCCCTGTTGGGCTGGTACTGGCCGAGTAGCAACCGCATCTAGCCACTGCTTAAGGCTGCGCCGTAAGCCGGGGGCTTTTAGAAACGCATCCTGATGGAATATGGCTGCCAACTTAGCGACATCGCCAAAGTGCAGGCCATCAAAATAATCCCGTATTATGGCCATCACTAAGCCAAACTCATGGGCGCCAAAATCCGTGTCACAGGAATTGCTAGATGCGGTATTACTCATATTCATCTCCGCTATGGTTACTGAGCTAAGCGGCTGATTGCTGTTGTTCAGCATTCACGGCGCGTTGAAAACTGGGCATAGCTTGTACCGCAGCGACCATTTTTTGGCTGTTATGCCCCAATAGGATTTCTACTGGGAAGCTGGCGCTCCAACGTGAATACACCGCGAGCAAAATATCGGCGGCCGAAGGCTGGTCCCCACCCAGAAAAGCGTGTGCTGTTAGCTGCTGCTCTATCACTTGCCATAGCTGATTAATCGCCAGAGCTGCTGCTTTGAAGGCCGATTGTTTGGCGTCGTTATCGCTAATGTGCTGGGCGATAAAAAATAAGCGACCATAGGCGGGATGCATGGTGGCATTGGCAAACATAAGGTCTTGTATGGCTTGTTCGCGCGCCGCGCCAGAGGTTGGCAGCATGCTGTTTGGGTGTTTATTGAGTAAGTAGATCATCAGGGCGGCTCCTTCGCGTAAGGTTTTGTCACCATCAACCAACACGGGCACCGTGCCTATGGGGTTGATGGCAGGGAAATTTTCCACTTGTTGTTTGTCGATGATCGTTACGTCTTGCTTAAGTTCGTGTAATACCACTTGGGTTGCCAAAGAACATGCGCCGGGTAGGTAATAAAGTGTGTACATGGTGCTCTCCAATCAGTTTGTTAGGCATCTCATCTCTCAATGCGATGTAGGGCAGTCTAAGGGCTTGCTAACAATGCATATATAGTTACAATTAGAACCAAATGTTTCCAAAGTGAGAACAGTGTGACTGTGATGTCGAAAGACGAGGATGGTAGGGGGGTGACAGAAATGGATAACAGGGATGGATAAATTACGCGCTATTCAGTTGTTTGTGCGGCTGGCTGACTTGGGGAGCTTTACCCGAGTGGCTGAGCAAATCAATGTCTCGAAATCGATGATCAGCAAAGAGATTGGCCGCTTAGAGGATGATCTAGGCGCCCGCCTATTGCATAGGTCTACCCGCAACGTGCAGCTCACCCACGTGGGCGAAGGCTATTTGCAGCGGGCGCGAGAGATTCTAGAAAAAATAGACGATGCCGACAGCTTTGTGAGCGACCTGCAGCATAACCCCCGCGGCAAACTTAAAATCAACGCGCCTATGGTTTTAGGTATTACCGAGCTGTCAAAAATGTTCGCCGATTTTATGCGTGCCTATCCCGATATAGCGCTGGATATACACTTGGGCGATGAAGATGTCGACTTAGTTGAGCAGGGTTTTGATTTGGGTTTTCGCGCCTCTAGCCGCCCCTTTGACTCCAGTTATGTAGGGAGGCCCCTGACCGAGTTTAGCTACCATGTCTGTGCATCGCCGGGTTATCTAGCATCCCATGCACCGATCTCCTTGCCGCGAGATTTACAGTCGCATAACTGTTTTGTGTACAGCTATTTTAAGGGCAAAAATGTTTGGCCTATAGAAGATGGCGTGGTGATAGACGGCGCGTTGCGGGTGAACAGCGTACTGTTTATGATGGAGGCGATAAAGGCTGACTTAGGCTTAGGATTTTTACCCGACTTTGTTTGCCGCAGTGCCTTGGATAATGGCGAACTAGTGGAGGTGTTAGCGGGCGCAAAGAAGCCGAAGCTAACACTGTATGCCTTATACCCCGCACGGCATTTTGTGCCGGCCAAGATTGTGCAGTGTATAGACTTTTTAGAGCGTTGGTTTGATGAGGTGCACTGAATTTAGGTGTGTGGTATGTCCCATAAAAAAGGCCGAATCTCATAGAGACTCGGCCTTTTTTTTTACAGCTTAAAGCTCGTAGCTTAGCGCTGATTGTTTAACTCAGCAGCGCTGCGTTAAACAATCTTCTTCATAGCCGTCATATAATCACGCAGCTCTTCACCGATGATTTCTACAGGGTGGTAGCGTATCTCAGCGTTGATGGCGATGAGCTCAGCGTTGTCTACGCCATTGTCGTCTTGGGCTAAGCCTTTGCCGATAATGTCGGTAGATACGTTCTTCATGAAGTCAGCCAATAGTGGCTTACAAGCGTGGTCGAACAAGTAACAGCCGTACTCAGCGGTATCAGAGATAACCACGTTCATTTCGTACAGTTTCTTACGGGCGATAGTGTTGGCGATTAATGGCGTCTCATGCAGTGACTCGTAGTATGCTGACTCTTCTTTGATGCCGGCAGCAACCATCGTTTCGAAAGCTAATTCAACACCGGCCTTAACCATAGCAACCATTAAGATGCCTTTATCGTAAAACTCTTGCTCGCTGATTTCTACATCGGCGTTAGTGGCTTTTTCGAATTTGGTTTCAGCAGTGGCCGCACGCCAGCCTAGTAGGTTAACGTCGTCGTTAGCCCAGTCAGCCATCATGGTAGTAGAGAAGTGACCAGACATAATGTCGTCTTGGTGCTTCTCGTATAAAGGACGCATGATGTCTTTTAGTTCGTCAGCAATTTCAAAACACTTTACTTTAGCGGGGTTGCTTAAGCGATCCATCATGTTGGTGATGCCGCCGTGTTTTAAGCCTTCAGTTATAGCTTCCCAACCGTACTGAATAAACTTAGAGGCGTAACCGGCGTCTATACCTTGCTCAACCATTTTGTCGAAGCACAAGATAGAACCGGTTTGCAGCATGCCGCAAAGAATGGTTTGCTCACCCATTAAGTCAGACTTAACTTCAGCAATAGGAGACGACTCAAGTACGCCGGCGCGATCGCCGCCAGTGGCAGACGCTAAGGCTTTTGCGATGTCTAGGCCGTCGCCTTTAGGGTCGTTTTCGCGGTGTACTGCGATCAAGGTTGGAACACCAAAACCGCGCTTATATTCTTCGCGTACTTCAGTACCTGGGCATTTAGGGCAGCACATAACAACAGTGATGTCTTTACGGATTTGCATGCCTTCTTCAACAAGGTTGAAGCCGTGCGCGTAATCCAAGCAAGCACCTTCTTTCATTAAGGGCATGATCGCAGTAACAACAGCTGTGTGTTGCTTGTCTGGCGTTAGGTTCATCACGATGTCAGCAGTAGGAATTAATTCCTCGTAAGTGCCCACAGTAAAACCGTTTTCAGAGGCGTTTTTGAAAGACTGACGCTTTTCAGCAATAGCTTCAGCACGCAAGGTGTAAGAAACATCACAGCCGCTGTCGCGCATGTTTAAACCTTGGTTAAGGCCCTGTGCGCCACAACCAACAATAACAATCTTCTTACCTTTGATGTATTCGCAGCCGTCAGCAAATTCTGATTGCTCCATAAAGCGGCATTTTGCTAATTCTTGTAGCTGCACACGTAGTGGCAGGGTATTAAAGTAGTTCTGGCCCATAATCTATTCTCCTGAAAAGTCGGGGGATGGACCGCGCAGCGCTCCGTCCCCCTTTCTGATGGTAGCAGTCAGCCCGCCTAGCGCTCTGACCCCTTTACTAATAATGCCGGGCACTATATAGAAAAACGTATGTTGCGTAAAATGATATGTTTGGCATACTGTATTGCGTAAATCGCAACACAGTATGCGGGGACAGACCGCGTAGCGCTCTGTCCCCTGGTTCTCTGAATAGAGTTTTTATGGACACCAAACAACTACAACTCTTCGCCAATCTAGCCGAAACCTTACATTTCGCCAAAACTGCCGAGTATATGCACATGAGCGCCTCGGCAGTCAGCCGCGCCATCGTGCGCATGGAAGATGAGCTGGGCCAACGTTTGCTAGAGCGCGATAACCGCAGTGTGCGCTTAACAGCGGCGGGTAGGCAGTTTCACGACTATGCCAAGCAAAGCTTATCCCAGTGGCAGCGTTTCAATGCCGCCATGGCACAAGATGCCGAGCATATTAGCGGCGAGGTCAGCGTATTTTGCTCGGTCACGGCGGTTTACAGCGTGTTGGCCGGCATCTTAGAGCCTTTTCGGCATCGCTACCCAGGTATAGATATCAAGTTACACACGGGTGATCATGCCGAGGCGGTCAGTCGCATACAAGCCGGCCATGAAGATGTGGCCATAGCCGCCAGGCCAGACAAGTTGTCGACAAAACTGCAGTTTCAAACCTTATTGCATTCACCGCTGCTATTTATCTATCCCGCCATGCCTTGCCAGTTGCAGCAAACTATAAGGGATTGCTTGGCGCAGGGGCAGAAGCTGCCCTGGGATAAGTTGCCGTTTATCTTTTCTGAACACGGGGTTGCGCGGGCTAGGCTGGATCAGTGGTTTCGCCAGCAAGAACTAAAACCCAATATTTACGCGCAGGTGAGTGGTAACGAAGCGATAGTGAGCATGGTAGGGCTGGGTTTTGGTATGGGGCTGGTGCCAGAGTTGGTGTTACTCAATAGCCCCTTGCGCGACCAAGTGCAGGTGCTGGATGTGCAGCCCCCGCTGACGCCCTTTGCGGTGGGGGTGTGTGCTTTGACGCAACGCATGGACAATCCGCAGCTGCGTGCCTTTTGGGAATGTGCAAAGGCATCGTATCAAATCGATTTTTAATTTATCATGGGGGTTTTCCATCATGGCTAAAGACTATTTTATGACTGATAACAGTAAAGATCCGATAGATTTAAAGGCGATCAATGATGGCGATAAGTCGCCCAGTAAAGATAAAGCCGAGTCTGCCAGTGCCGCCGTTGACCCCTTAAACCTTGTTGATGAGCATGAGGAGGAAGTAAAAGTGGATGGTAAAACAGAGCGCCATAAAGGTATTTATCTACTACCTAACCTGTTTACCTCAGCGGCATTGTTCTCAGGGTTTTATGCCATAGTTTCAAGCATGAACGGTCGTTTTGAGGCCGCCGCCATCGCCATCTTTGTGTCCATGGTGCTAGATGGCCTAGACGGCCGCGTGGCCCGTATGACCAATACTCAAAGTAAGTTTGGTGCCGAATACGATAGCTTGGCCGATATGGTGTCCTTTGGTGTGGCGCCGGCATTGGTGATGTTTAGCTGGGCCTTAAGTGATTTGGGCAAGTTGGGCTGGGCCATGTCGTTTATCTACGTAGCCTGCGCCGCTTTGCGTTTAGCTAGGTTTAACACCCAAATTGATACCGCCGATAAAAACTTTTTTACCGGTTTGGCCAGTCCTGCCGCAGCGGCGGTGGTAGCGGGTGTTGTGTGGGTGTGCTTTGAATGGGGTTATGTGGCGTCTGATCTACCGACTTGGCTGGCAGTTTTTGCGGGCCTTATCACTGCGGCCATGGGTATATTAATGGTCTCCAATGTGCCTTATCACAGTTTCAAGGGTTTTGATTTGAAAGGGCGTGTGCCTTTTGTGATGATCATAGCGGTTATTCTGTTGTTTGGTGTTGTTATGCTGGACCCCGCGCGTATTTTGTTGATAGGCTTTTTTGCCTATGCCTTATCTGGGCCGGTTATGTCCGTGTTTTCAAGATTTAAAGGCTAATACTTATCCCCTAGCCTTATTAGCCGCAATTAAATTAGTCGATATTCTACGACTATAGTCCAGTAGCAGCTTCGGTCACATGGTATAGAATGCAGGTAGCGGTGAGGGTTACTCACCGCTGCTATGCCATTAACAATAATACCTAAAGGCCCGCTCTTTTTATGGATAGCCAGCTGTTATTACTTTGTGCGTTTATTTACGCTGCCATTTTGTTTTATATCGCTTGGCGATCTGAGTTTTGGCAGTTCAAACAGGCATGGGTACAACCGGTTTTATACAGCCTTTCACTGGCCGTATATTGTAGCTCTTGGACATTTTTAGGGGCGGTAGGCCAGGCGGTTGATAATGGCTGGAGCTTCTTGCCTATTTATCTGGGGCCTATTCTTTTATTTCTGCTGGGCTGGCGTTTCTTGCGTCGGTTATTGGTCATCTCATCTCGTAATAAAGTCACCTCAATCGCCGATTTCATTGGCTCACGCTATGGTAAAAGTCAGGGCTTAGCAGCTATCGTTACCTTGGTGGCTGTGCTGGGCTCATTGCCTTATATTGCCTTACAGTTAAAAGCGGTGTCGTTGGTTTGGTCAACGATTCAACTACCCATCGTCGATGGGGTTATAGAGTTGAGCACTGAAGTTAATAAGCATGGTAGTAGCTTTGTTACCGCTTTAGTGATGGCTTGTTTTGCTATCTTATTTGGTACCCGTGTAATTGATGGCCCCCATAGACATCAAGGGATGATTACCACTATTGCATTTGAATCCTTAGTAAAAATAATTGTGTTTTTTATTATCGGCTTATTAGCTATACAATTACTTGTGGGGGAAGGGGTGGAGCGATCTTTTTCTATAGCGCCACTCATTGAAAATAGCAGCTTCGATTTAAATTTTGTCACCCAGTCTTTTCTGGCTATGGTGGCTGTTGTTTGTTTACCTAGACAGTTCCATGTCATGGTTGTTGAGTATCATAGTAGAAAAGATATACGAACCGCGCGTTGGTTATTTCCATTGTATTTGGCCCTTATTTCTTTAATTATTGTACCCATTGCTATTGCCAGCCAACAGCTGCTAAGTCATCAACAATATTCTAGTGATGCCTATGTTTTATTATTGCCGATGATGCAAGGCAGCCAATGGTTGACGAGCTTGGCCTTTATCGGTGCTATCTCAGCGGCAACCGGTATGGTTGTTGTTGCTGCTGTTACCCTATCAATTATGATTTCTAATGAACTAGTCGTGCCGTTATGGTTATGGCTTAGTTCCCGGTCAGATATGGCGGCAGGTAATTTAGGTGAACGTCTACGTTTAGTGCGGCGTATCTCTATTGTTGTTGTTTTGTTATTGGCTTGGTTGTTGGAATTAAATTTTAGTCAAAGTCAGGCGTTAGCGTCTATAGGTTTAATATCCTTTGCCGCCGCCGCTCAGTTAATGCCTGCGATAATAGGCGCTTTATACTGGCAGCGTGGCCATAGAAACGGAGTGCTAACGGGGTTGATGTTAGGCGTCTTTTTTTGGTTTTATTGCTTTTTACTTCCCTCCGTATTAGGTCAGGGCCATTCCTTAGTGCTTAACGGCCCTTGGCATATAGCTTGGTTGTCGCCAATAAATTTGTTGGGTACAGGGGGGATGGGGCAGCTAAGCCACGGTGTTTTTTGGAGCCTGCTATTTAATTTCGCAGGTTTCATTATGGTTTCAAAGTATTCTCGCTTTAATAGTTTAGATTTACGGCAGGCAAATAGTTTTACCCAGCTGCGTCGTCGTTATAGCTTTCAACAATATGACTTTGATCTGACAGGGATAGAAGTTAGACAGCTACAAACATTACTTCAACCATTGTTGGAACCATTTAAGTACTCAGAGTTGTGGCGTGAATTTGAGGTTAAGATTGGCCGTCGCTTGTTGCCTTTGGATAAAGCACCTCGTTTTGTTGTGAAAGTCGTTGAAGATAACCTAGCAGCGATCATTGGCGCGGTGTCGGCGCATAAGGCTGTAGAGCTATTGCGAAAGCAAAAACCTGTGCAAATTGAAGACTTTGTTTCGTTAATGGGAGGGCGGTCTAGGCAATTACAGTTTGACCAAAATTTGTTGCAGGTCACTTTAGAAACAATACCTCAAGGTGTGAGTGTTGTTGATGGTAATTTAAATCTGGTGGCTTGGAATGAACGTTATCAAGCTATGTTCGATTACCCGCCTCGCTTGTTATACGTGGGCTGCCCAATTGCTAAAGTTTATTATTTTAATGCTGAGCGTGGTTATCTCGGTGAAGGCGATCATGATGATATAGATGGCGTAGTAGAAAAAAGATTAAATTTTTTACGTCAGGCTGAGATTTATAAAACCGAGAGAGAACTTCCCAATGGTATGGTGGTAGAGATTAGTGGCATACCCATTGAAAATGGCGGCTATGTAACAACCTATATGGATGTTACTAAACGTTCCGCCTTAGTGGATGAGTTAATTCAGACAAAATTAAGTTTAGAGAGCCGAGTTATTGAAAGAACAGCTGAATTGTCATTGGCTAACCAATCTTTGAAGAATGAAAATAAAATACGGGCAAAAATTGAAAAAGAATTAAGCTCTGTACATCGTAGCAAGAGTAATTTTTTGGCCGCATCAAGCCATGATTTATTGCAACCTATTAATGCCGCACGTTTATTTGTGGCGACCATGCAGCAAAAAACGGCAGCTATGGCACAGGGTGATAAAAACATTCAATCTATAAAGATTGACGTCGATCATATTGACAGTGCTTTGTCTGGGGCTGAAAATTTGATTGAATCAATGCGAGAGGTGGCCCGCTTAGATTCGGGTAAGCTGGTGCCTAAGCGTGAGAATTTTGCTATAGCAGATGTTTTGGAGATGTTAGCCCGCGAATTTGGTCTGTTGGCACAAAAGACACAATTAGATTTACATTGGGTGCCTTGTAAGCAATGGGTATATAGCGATAAACACTTACTGCGAAGAATAGTACAAAATTTTTTGTCAAATGCTCTGCGCTATACCCGGCGCGGAAAAGTATTGCTAGGCTGTCGTATTCATAAAGATTCACTTGATATAGAAGTGTGGGATACCGGAGCAGGCATTGCTGAGAAAGACAGAAAAAAAATATTCGAAGAATTTGAGCGCCTAGGTGATGGCGCCGGTATCGACGGCCAAAAAGGTTTAGGCTTGGGTTTATCTATCGCTAATAGAATGGCCAAGCTATTAGGTTATCGTTTAAGCTTTGAGTCTGAGTTGGGCAAAGGCTCTGTGTTTAGAATTAATGTGCCTTTAGGGGTTGTTGAAAGTAAGCAGAAAGTTAATAGGCAAATAGCTATCTCTGATTTAAGGGGTTTACGGGTTTTATGTGTCGATAACGAACAGCAAATTCTTAACGGTATGCGATCATTGCTTGAGCAGTGGGGCTGTTTTGTTTGTTGCGCGTTTAGCTTAGGTAGCGTGTTAGAACTCTGGAAATTTGATGGCGCGCCTGATGTTATTTTGGCTGATTATCATTTGGACGACGGCGAGACAGGCTTACAAGTTTTAGAGGCTTTAGGCCTGCACTGGGGTGTTAGCCAGAAAGCAATTGTGATCAGTGCCGATAACTCTGATGATTTACGTGAAGAGGTGCACACTGCCGGCTATTTGTTTTTACCCAAGCCGGTTCAGCCAGCTGCGTTGAGAGGTTTAGTGCGAAAGCTATCGCGTAAAAAATCTTAGCGGGGTATAGCGTTTGGGTGTACGTCTAGCTGGCTGATCGCTAATACCGCTTGGGTGCGGGAGTTGACCCCCAGCTTTCTAAAAATTTCAGTGACGTGAGCCTTGACGGTTGCCTCTGTAATATTCAGTTCATAGGCAATTTGTTTATTCAGCAAGCCTTGAGCTAGCATGGTGGCAACGCGAAATTGTTTTGGGGTTAATGTTGAAATAACACTTGCGACTTTTAGCTCTTCATCGCACTGGCTTAATACCGACTCATCAAAATTATCAGGTAACCATAATTGCCCTTCTAAAACAGCATGAATGGCATCGCCAATGCTTTCCAGTGGGCTACTTTTGGGTAGAAATCCTGCAGCACCATGGCTCATCGCACGGGCGATGATTTCTGGGGTTTCATGAGCAGAGACCACGATCACAGGGGTAGTTGGGTGGTAAGCACTGAGGTGAATTAAACCGCTAAAGCCATGTGCGCCCGGCATTTGTATATCCAGTAAGATAAGTACTACATCGGGCGTCGTTTCTACGCTAGCTTGTAGCGAGTCTATATCCTGTGCTTCGACAATGTTGTACAGAGGTAGTTGGCCGGTAATGGCCGTTTTTAACGCACTCCTAAATAGCGGGTGATCATCCGCGATAATAATGGTAGATGTTTCGCTCACAGGCTGCGCTCTTTTATTGTTATTAGCATTAAGGCCTTTATTGTTTAAGTAATATTGTAGATGATTTTAGGGATACCTGTAGTTAAAACTAAAATACCCCATTGTACAAAGTATGCAATGGGGTATTTTGGTGTTTGCGCTGGTAACGCTTAATTAAACAACTATTAAGTTGCGGCAGCGTTAATCATTTGGTGGTCGCTGATAAGTTTCTCCACCACGCTTGGGTCGGCTAAGGTTGAGATATCTCCCAAACTATCGTACTCATCGGTGGCAATTTTACGCAGAATACGTCGCATGATTTTGCCTGAACGCGTTTTCGGTAAATCCTGCGACCACTGAATAATATCAGGGGTTGCAATTGGGCCTATCTCTTTACGCAGCCATTGTTTTAGCTCTTGCTCCATGGCGGGGTCGCCTTGGTGACCTTTGTTAAGGGTGATGTAGATGTAGATGCTCTGACCTTTAATGCTATGAGGTACACCGACTACAGCGGCTTCTGCAACACTGGCATGGGCAACTAAAGCACTTTCAACTTCTGCTGTGCCCATACGGTGGCCGGACACGTTCAATACATCATCTACCCGACCAGTAATCCAGTAGTAGCCATCTTCATCGCGCATGGCTCCATCGCTGGTAAAGTAGCAACCCTCGAAGGTTGAAAAGTAAGTGTCGAAAAAGCGTTGATGGTCGCCATAGATGGTGCGCATTTGTCCTGGCCAGCTATCAAGGATGACCAAATTACCACTGTTTTTCCCTTCGAGCAGGTTACCGTCGTTGTCCATTAATGCGGGCTGAATACCAAAGAATGGGCGCGTGGCTGAGCCTGGTTTTAACGCCGTTGCACCTGGCAGTGGGGTAATCATTACGCCGCCCGTTTCAGTTTGCCACCAAGTATCTAAGATAGGGCTTTGCTTGCTGCCAAACTTATCGTAAAACCAACGCCAAGCTTCTGGGTTGATTGGCTCACCGGCAGTTGCCAAAATATTGATACAAGATAAGTCGACGCCTTTAGTTGCAGCATCCCCTTCAGCCATTAACGCGCGAATAGCGGTAGGCGAGGTATAAACGGTGGTGACATGATGTTTTTCTATAATCCGTGCCATTCTGCCCGCATCGGGTGAGTTGGGTACACCTTCATACATAACAATGGAGGCGCCGTTAGAGAGGGGGCCATACACCGCATAGGTATGGCCGGTGATCCAACCTATATCAGCCATACACCAATAATTTTCACCCGGTTGATAATTAAAAATAACTTCATGGGTGAGTGAGGCGTAAACCAAATAGCCGCCGTTGGTATGTAGAACACCCTTGGCTTTGCCGGTAGACCCAGAGGTGTAAAGAATGAATAAGGGGTCTTCTGCATTCACTGCTAGCGGTGGACAATTTGCGTTTTGTTGATCGGTTAAGGTTTTGTAACAAATATCTCTTTCATTATGCCAAGTGATCTCGCCTTGAGTGTGTTTAAACACCACTACATTTTTGACTTCAGTGCTGTGGCAGTGTTGAACGGCGAGGTCGACATTATCTTTTAACGAAACGGCCTTGCCGCCTCGTAAACCTTCATCGGCGGTGATGACATAAGAAGAATGGCAATCTTCAATGCGGCCGGCTAATGCTTCCGGAGAAAAACCAGCAAATACCACAGAGTGCACGGCGCCAATGCGAGCGCAGGCCAGCATGCTAAAAATAGCTTCGGGAATCATAGGCATATATAGGGTGACAACATCGCCTTTGCTAACGCCAATTGCTTTCAATCCGTTAGCTAAGCGGCATACTTCATCGTGCAGCTGCTGATAGGTGTAGGTTTTAACCGCGTCAGTTTCGCTATCGGGCTCCCAGGTAATGGCTATTTGTTGTGCGTTTTTTACTAAATGCCTATCGATACAATTAGCACTGGTGTTGAGTTCACCATCGGCAAACCAGCGGATATGAAAATCTTCTTTTTTAAAGGAGGTGCTTTTAACTTCGGTGAAGGGCTTGCTCCAATCCAAGCGCATTGCTTGTTGTTTCCAAAACTGGCTGGGGTCTTCTACCGACTGTTTATAGAGTTGCTGATATGTTTCATCATTAATGTGAGCGGAGTCAGCTAATTCAGGGTTGACGGGGTATAGGGATTGCGCGCTCATGATTTTATCCTACTTATGTTTGATGCGGAAAGTTTGGTCATAGCCAAGAACAGTTATCGGGCGGAGTATTAACAACTTTGGTCTTAAGCGATATTAGACATTGGTCGTATAGGGGTAATGAAGAGAGTTAATATATGGCGTGTTCATAGCAGGCATTAGACTTTAGTCGATATACGACTAATAGCTAATAGTCAGTTGGTTAAAAAAGTAGCAGTCTGCGCTTGTCAAATAACAAATGATGGGGAAGGGCTGAGCATGAATACAAAACAAACATCGATAAAGCTACTGGCTGCTGTTGCAGCGATGTCGTCAACACAGGCGTTTTCGGCACTTGAAATTGATCTACAAAACGGCGATAAGATTTCATTTGGCGGTTATGTAAAATTAGATGTGCGCCATGTTGACGGAGATGTGGCTTATCAAGATTATTGGCGTGGTAATAATCCAGGCGCTATAGACACTTCCCATACCGGTTTTAATGCTAGGGAAACCCGTTTTAATACCACTTATACACACGGTGATGTGACCGCTTTTATAGAAATGGATTTTTACGGCGGCGATGGTAATGAGGTTGCCACCAATTCTACCAATCCTCGTTTGCGTCATGCGATTATAAAATATAAAAATTGGATAGCGGGTCAGTACTGGACAACGTTCCTGCCGGTTAATGCCTTTCCTGAGGCACTGGACTTTGCTGGTGCTATTGTCGCTGAATCATTTGTTCGCCAACCTCAAATCCGCTATACCCAAGGTAACTTTAGTGTGGCGGTTGAAAACCCTGAAACTTGGGGGGACGGCACTATTGATGCACCAAGTACGGGTGGTGGTTTGAGTGGCGCTGCGGCTGATTCCGATGAAACTAGCCCTGATTTAATTGCCAGTTATAAATTTAAAGGTGATTGGGGCGAGGTGCAGGTTGCCGGCTTATTACGTCAGCTTGATGAAGGTGATGCGGGTATCGATGAAACGGCTTTTGCGGCTAATGTAGGTGGCCGAATCAAGGTTGGGCAAGAAGATGACATCCGTTTTCAAATTAATGTGGGTGAATCAGGCCGCTATGTAGGTGCGGGCATGGTAACCGATATTGTTATTGACCCAGAAACAGGCAAGGTTGAAGTTGAAGAAACCACCGCCTATACCGTTGCCTATAGGCATATATGGAATAGTGAGTGGCGCAGCACGGCTTATTACGGTTACGCCGAAACAGATGTGCTGGAATATGAACGTAGCCACTGGGGGGTTAATTTAATTAAGCAGCTCACACCCAGCTTATCGGTAGGTGTTGAATTGGGTAATTTTGAGGTTGACGATAACTCTGCCAGCGAAGCCATAGACTCTAATTATCTGCAATTGTCGTGGAAATTTACTATCTAGGGCTCTACCTGTGTGGATAGCTTCATAGACTAAAGTCCAATACCGGTTTTGGTCGCAATGTTTTCTAATTAAACCTAACAATAAAACGTTTAGGTTCAGGAGGATGCTGACATGGCATTTAAAAGCGAGGCTGACGCAAAAGCCTATTGGAAAGAAAACGTAGGGATAATGTATAAGTTATTGATTGTTTGGTTTTTCGTGTCATTTGGTTGCGGAATTCTATTCGTCGATGTATTGAACGAATTTCGCCTAGGTGGCTATAAATTGGGGTTTTGGTTTGCTCAGCAAGGTTCAATTTATACCTTTGTCATTTTAACATTCGTATATGCCAGGCTGATGGGTAAGCTTGATCGCAAATACGGCGTACACGAAGAGTAGGGGCAAGGTTATGGAACTTCAAACACTCACCTATATTGTTGTAGGCTGTACATTTTCGCTTTATATCGGTATTGCCATCTGGGCGCGAGCCGGATCAACCAAAGAGTTTTATGTGGCTGGTGGCGGTATTCATCCTATAGCTAACGGTATGGCGACAGCCGCTGACTGGATGTCGGCAGCTTCCTTTATTGGTATGGCCGGTTTAATTGCTTTTCTCGGTTATGGTGGCTCAGTCTTTCTAATGGGTTGGACAGGTGGCTTTGTATTACTAGCTATGTTGTTAGCACCCTATTTGAGGAAGTACGGCAAATTTACCGTGCCTGAATTTATCGGCGACCGCTTTTATTCCAAAACGGCACGAATCGTGGCGGTTATCTGTTTAATTGTGGCTTCAGTAACGTATGTTATTGGCCAGATGAAAGGCATAGGCGTTGCGTTCTCTCGTTTCCTTGAGGTGGATTACAATACTGGCTTAATCGTAGGGATGATCATCGTGTTTTTCTACGCCGTGCTCGGTGGTATGAAAGGCATAACCTATACCCAAATTGCACAATACTGCGTGTTAATTTTTGCCTACACGATACCTGCTGTTTTTATCTCCCTTAATTTAACCGGCAACCCCATTCCGCAATTGGGCTTGGGTAGTACGATGACGGGCTCGGAAACCTTTTTATTGGACCGGCTCGATCAGGTGGTAATGGATTTGGGCTTTGCCCAGTACACGACATCCGCACGGCTTAGTACCTTAAATATGTTTGTCTACACCATGTCGTTAATGATTGGTACGGCTGGTTTACCGCATGTAATCATTCGCTTCTTCACGGTACCTACCGTAAAAGATGCGCGCACCTCGGCAGGCTGGGCTTTAATCTTTATTGCGGTGTTATACACAACGGCACCAGCAGTTGCAGCCATGGCTAGATTAAACTTGATGAACACCATTAACCCGCCTACAAGTTCAGAGAACCTGGTTTACGAAGATCGCCCGGTTTGGTTTAAAAACTGGGAAAAAACAGGCTTACTGGAATTTGAAGATAAAAATGGTGATGGCCGTATTCAATACACTTCAGATGCCAAAACCAACGAAATGGTGAAAATTGATAGAGATATCATGGTGTTGGCTAACCCCGAGATTGCTAAATTACCTAACTGGGTGATTGCCTTAGTGGCTGCTGGCGGCTTGGCTGCGGCGTTATCAACAGCGGCTGGTTTGTTGTTGGCTATTTCTTCAGCAATATCCCATGATTTGTTGAAGGGGGTGTTTATGCCTCACATCACAGATAAGCAGGAGTTACGAGCAAGCCGGGTGGCAATGGCAGGTGCTATCGCATTTGCCGGTTACTTAGGGTTCAACCCGCCTGATTTTGCTGCAGGTACGGTTGCCTTGGCTTTTGGTTTGGCTGCTTCCTCTATATTCCCTGTGCTGATGATGGGTATCTTCAATAAACGTATTAATAAAGAAGGCGCCATTGCGGGTATGTTAGTAGGTTTGACGGTGACGCTGCTGTATGTGTTCCAGCACAAAGGTATTATGTTTGTGGAGAGCACTGCCTTCTTGGGTGACTTGCCGCCTAACTGGTTTTTCGGTATTGAGCCTAACGCCTTTGGTGCCATCGGTGCAGTGTGTAACTTTGCCACGGCCTTTGCAGTATCAGCAGTGACTAAAGCACCACCCCAATATGTCCAAGATCTTGTTGAGCATATTCGCATGCCTAAAGGTGTGGAAACTGCGCAAGACCACTAAGATGTCGTTATTATTAAATTAGGTCTCAACCGTTCAGGGCTCTAGAAGAGCCCTTTTTTATTGTAAAGGTTAGCTATGTTTAAGAACAAGCATGTAATTATGGCGTTAATCGTGACGCCTATTTTGGCCGTATTGGGCTACTTCGCGACAGATTATCTAGTCTCTGAGCAACCACACAAGGCGGTAAAAGGGGGGAGCTATGAATTGGTGCAATTACCTAATTGTCGGTATGCCAGTGGCCAGTGCGAATTAAAAAACGGTAATTTCCATATTCGCGTGAGGGGCAGTGCTGAGGAGGGGGCTTCATTATTGCTACACATAGAATCAGAGTTTCCATTAACTGAGGCAATGGTTTCTGTGGTTCATAATACCAGTGACGAGGGTGAGCCAAAACTGATGCAGTTAGATTCTGATGATGGCAAGGCTTGGCTTATTCGTTTGCATGTTGATCAACCTGAAAGCCAGATTTTGCGCATTGTGGTCTCCTCTGAGGGTAGTGTTTATTATGCCGAAACAGCTATGCCTTTTCTAAAGTACGAAACAAGCTTCAGAAAAGATTTTCGTTCGTAAATCCTGCGATGTGTGTGTTTAGCGGGTAGTGACAATAGGAGTATCAAGCTTGGTACAACTTACGGATCAGCCAGAAATTTTACCCATCATAGAATTTATGCAAGATTGTTTGCCTTTTAATAGCTTGAGTGCGCCAGCGTTAAATGACATTGCCAGGCAGCTACATATTATTTATTACCGTAAAGGGCAAGTGTTAACGGTAGATGTGAATCAAGCCAGTGGCTTAAGAATATTGCGTAGTGGTGCGGTAGAAATTCGTAGCCACGATGGTCAGCTGTTAGATCGCTTAGCTGAAACTGAAAGCTTCAACCTCGATGGTTTAAATGCCGATAACGATGGCGTAAAAGCCGTTATTATCGAAGACTGTTTGCTTTACTGCTTACCCGCCGATGATTATCAGCTTTTACGTGAACAGCATCGTTTTTTTGATCGCTATTTTCACAGTCAGCGCAGCCGCCGTTTGCGTCGTGCTGTTCGTTACGAAGCCCATAGCCATATTATGATGCAGCCGGTGTCGTCTCTAATGTGTGAGAATGTGCTCACTGTGGCGGTGCACACCACAATACAAGAAACGGCCAAAATCATGACCTCTGCTAGGGTGTCTTCCGCGATGGTGATGGATGGAAAAATGCTGCTAGGCATAGTGACCGATAGAGATTTACGCTCTCGGGTGCTCAGCCAAGGTGTCAGTGTTGATGCACCTATAGAGCAGGTTATGACGGCCGACCCTTATTCGATTGCCAGTACTGATACTGTGTTTGATGCCACACTGCAAATGACTCAGCGTGGTTGTCATCATTTACCGGTTATCAATAAGGGCGAATTAGTTGGCGTGATTACTACCTCAGATTTAATGCTGGCTAAGCGAGATGATCCGGTTTATTTGGTGCAGCATATCTCGCGCCAGCAAGATGTAGAGGGCTTAAAAAATATTGCCTCCGCGTTGCCTTCAGTGCTGCAAAGTTGGGTGGCAAGTGATGGTAGGCCGCATCAGCTAAGTAAGGTGTTAACCGCTGTAAGCGATGCGATTACGCAACGTTTAATTGCGTTAGCTATTGAGCAACTTGGTGAGCCACCCGTGCCGTTTGCCTGGCTAGGGTTCGGTTCGCAGGCCAGGGTTGAGCAAATTTTAGGTGCAGATCAGGATAATGGGCTGATTGTTGATAATGCCATGCTGGCTGAGCACGATGTTTGGTTTAAGCGCTTAGCGAATTTTGTTTGCGATGGGCTGGATCAGTGTGGCTACCCTTATTGTAATGGCAAGATCATGGCAACCACTGGTCAGTGGCGTCAAACCTTGTCGGGCTGGAAAAAAACGGTCAATACTTGGGCTTATGAGCCTGATGATGATGCAGTAATGCGCGTGAGTATCTTTTTTGATGTGCGGGTGATCTATGGCGATAAGGCTTTAGCTGATGAGTTACAGCAGCATATGCTGTCAATCACGCAAAAAGATACGATTTTTTTAGCGGCATTAGCCGCCAATGTGTTAAGCCAAACACCTCCGCTAGGTGTTTTTAGGCGTTTTCTGGTTGAACGTAGTGGTGAACACCGCGATAGTTTTAATTTAAAAAAGCGCGGTGTCATGCCCATTGTCGATATGGTGCGCATTCATGCCTTGGCTAATGGTGTTGAGGCGGTGAATACCCGTGAACGCATTGCCGCGTTGATCGATAAAAAAGTAATGACTCTGGTAGATGGTCGTAATTTGCAGGATGCCTTCGACTTTATTATGCAGCTGCGTGTGCAACATCAGGCCGAGCAACTGGCTGCGGGAACCTCGCCTAATAATTATTGTAACCCCCGTGATCTGCCGGACCTAAGCCGTCATCATTTACGCGATGCGTTCAAGGTGGTTCATGAGGCTCAAGATGTTATTCGTTTGAAATACCGTGGTGGCATGGGGTGATTCTGAAGTACTTACAGCGTTGGTGGTATAGCCGTCAGTGCCGGGATCAGGCTATTAAGCGTTATTATGACGCACCGTGGCCTCGTTTATCTACAGGTTTTTCTGAGTGCCGTTTTTTAGTGGTAGATTTAGAAACTACAGACCTGAGCGCTCAGCAGGGTGAGGTGGCTAGCATAGCTTGGGTTGCGGTGGCGCGGGGGGAGATTCAGATGTCCTCCTCCGAATACCACTTAGTGCAGCTTGAAAACAACGTGGGGCAAAGTGCGGTCTATCATCAGCTACATGATCAGGATTTAATAGAGGCTAGCAAAGTAACGTCTATTCTTGAGCGCTTCCTTGAGGCTGCGGCAGGTAGTGTTTTGGTTTTTCATCATGCCAGCTTAGACATGGCTTTTTTAAATAAACTATCTAGCGCTATATACGGTGTGCCACTATGCGCCATCGTGGCTGATACATTGGAATTGGAAAAAAGGAAGCTCACGCGACAAGGTAGGATGATTGAACAGGGTGCGCTTCGGTTGTTTAGCTGCAGGGAACGTTATCATTTGCCAGTCTATCCTGCACACAATGCTTTTATGGATGCGCTGGCGACAGCTGAATTGTTTTTGGCCTACGCGGCAAATCAAGGAGCGGAGCCTGTGTTAGGTGATTTTGTTTAATTAAGGAATCTTTTTATAGTTTCGGGTCTAATCTTCAGAGTCTATTGGAGCTAAAGGGTGTCTAAATTGTTTAAAAGTAATATTCCTAGTTCAGAAATCACGCCAGAGCCGGTGTTTCTAAGGCGTCGTGATTTTATGAAAGGCACTCTATTGTCCGCCGCGGGTCTGCTGTCATCGTCGGCCGTATTAGCCAGTAGCAGCCAAGCGCCTCTTCAATATCGGAAAAGCAAGCCTGCTGCGCAGTCGGGTTTTTATACGGATGAGGCCTTAACACCCTATGAGGATGTTAAGCGCTATAACAACTTCTATGAATTTGGTATGGATAAGACCGATCCCGCACGCTATGCCGAGGCGATGACGACTGATCCTTGGTCTATCTCTATAGAGGGGGAGGTGGCTAAACCGGCACGTTATCATTTAGAGGATATTTTAAGCTGGGTAGATTTAGAAGAGCGCATCTATAGGCTGCGCTGTGTTGAGGCGTGGTCTATGGTCATTCCCTGGGTGGGTTTTCCCTTGGCGGACTTAATCAAAAAAGTGCAGCCCACCGCTAAAGCTAACTATATCCAATTTGAAACCTTAGAGCGGCGCTCGGAAATGCGGGGCCTGCGCTCAGTTACCTCGACTATAGACTGGCCCTATAGAGAGGGGTTGCGCATGGATGAAGCTATGAATCCCTTAGCCTTTTTGGCTACCGGTTTATATGGCCGCGAATTGCCCAAGCAAAATGGCGCGCCTATACGTTTGGTGTTGCCTTGGAAATATGGCTTTAAAAGCATCAAATCCATAGTCAAAATCCGCTTTCTTGAAAAACAGCCCTATACCACTTGGCAGAGCCTGGCCTCTGATGAGTACGGCTTTTATGCCAATGTTAACCCCGAGGTGGATCATCCGCGCTGGAGCCAAAAGTTTGAACGGCGCCTGCCTTCCGCGTTCTTTACCCCTAATCGCATAGCAACCCAAAAGTTTAATGGTTATGGCGAGCAGGTGGCTCATCTCTATAAAGACATGAATCTGAAAAAGTTCTACTAACGGTGGCTGTCCGTAAGTTTGTTGTTTTTGTCGTTTGCCTGTTGCCCTTGCTCTGGTTGCTGACGAGGTTAGTGACCGGGCAGTTGGGGCCGGACCCAGTAAAGGTTCTAATATTATCCTTAGGTTTTTGGGCTATAACATTTCTATGGTTAACTCTGGCGGTGTCGCCACTTAAACGTTTAACGACTGTCACTGAGCTGTTGCGCTACCGGCGCATGCTAGGGTTGTATTGCTGGTTTTATGCTAGCTTGCATATGTTGGCGGTAGTGCATTTTATCGTAGCTTGGGATGTGGCGATATTTGTCGAAGAGTTTAGCGAGCGGCCTTATATGGCCTTGGGCATTATTGCCTGGTTGTTGTTGCTGCCGCTGGGGTTAAGCTCTAATCGCTGGGCCATTAAAAAACTGGGCCGGCATTGGAAGCGCTTGCATCAGCTGGTTTATATCATTGCTGCGTGCGTGCTGTTACATTTTTGGTGGCTGGTGCGCTCGGACTACGCCGAGCTATTACTCTATGCATCGGTGTTGTTTGTGCTGTTTGCTGAGCGCTTGTGGTTGTTTTTTAAACGTAACCAAAGGTTTTCAAATTAATTCGTAGTTTCTCCAAGTAATTCATTGACTCTCACTCTTATCTCCCTATAATGCGCCGCTCTCTGGTTGAGGCAAGTCCTTAGCAAGAGGTTGAAAAGACAGTCTTTTGATGGTTTTTTCGACAGGCAAAACGGCTTTGGAAATTAATTTTAAAAAGCCCTTGCCACGGCGGATTAGATGTCTATAATGCGCCGCTCTCTACAAGGCTGCGGTCGAGTAGAGAGGGTGGAAAACGCAGTTATTTGTTTTCTCACCGCCGGTAAGTTCTTTTGGAAATAGGTTTAGCGAGACGCTAAAAAATACTTTCAAAAAGAGGTTGCCAAACAGGATGCGGCGTGTATAATTCGCATCCCTTGTTGAGGCAAGCGCTAAGCGCTGCGCAGCAAGAATTAGTCGGGAATCCTAGCGATTCAGACGCTCTTTAACAAATTGATCAAGTAATTCGTGTGGGTGCTTACTGGATGATAATTGCGACAAAGATTATCAAAAGTTAAGTTACTTACACAACATGCAGTAATGTATATTTTGAATGTAATGATTCTTTTGAGCCGAGATTTTGGAAGGTAAAGCAGGTGCTTCGGCTATTTGCGTAACCTTTCCCTCTTGTTACTTTCCTTCGGGTAAGGTGACAGAGGTAAAAGATTAAACTGAAGAGTTTGATCATGGCTCAGATTGAACGCTGGCGGCAGGCCTTACACATGCAAGTCGAGCGTGAAAGCCCTTCGGGGTGAGTAGAGCGGCGGACGGGTGAGTAACGCGTAGGAATCTACCAAGTAGTGGGGGACAACATGTGGAAACGCATGCTAATACCGCATACGCCCTACGGGGGAAAGGGGGGGATCTTCGGACCTCTCGCTATTTGATGAGCCTGCGTAAGATTAGCTAGTTGGTGGGGTAATGGCCTACCAAGGCGACGATCTTTAGCTGGTCTGAGAGGATGATCAGCCACACTGGAACTGAGACACGGTCCAGACTCCTACGGGAGGCAGCAGTGGGGAATATTGCACAATGGGCGAAAGCCTGATGCAGCCATGCCGCGTGTGTGAAGAAGGCTCTAGGGTTGTAAAGCACTTTCAGTGGGGAGGAAAAGTTAGTTGTTAATAGCAACTAGCCGTGACGTTACCCACAGAAGAAGGACCGGCTAACTCCGTGCCAGCAGCCGCGGTAATACGGAGGGTCCAAGCGTTAATCGGAATTACTGGGCGTAAAGCGCGCGTAGGCGGCTATTTAAGTCGGATGTGAAAGCCCTGGGCTCAACCTGGGAACTGCATTCGATACTGGATAGCTAGAGTATGGGAGAGGGCTGTGGAATTCCACGTGTAGCGGTGAAATGCGTAGATATGTGGAGGAACATCAGTGGCGAAGGCGGCAGCCTGGCCCAATACTGACGCTGAGGTGCGAAAGCGTGGGGAGCAAACAGGATTAGATACCCTGGTAGTCCACGCCGTAAACGATGTCAACTAGCCGTTGGGAGACTTGATCTCTTAGTGGCGCAGCTAACGCACTAAGTTGACCGCCTGGGGAGTACGGTCGCAAGATTAAAACTCAAATGAATTGACGGGGGCCCGCACAAGCGGTGGAGCATGTGGTTTAATTCGATGCAACGCGAAGAACCTTACCAGGTCTTGACATCCTCTGAACTCGCTAGAGATAGCTTGGTGCCTTCGGGAGCAGAGTGACAGGTGCTGCATGGCTGTCGTCAGCTCGTGTCGTGAGATGTTGGGTTAAGTCCCGTAACGAGCGCAACCCTTGTCCTTAGTTGCCAGCACGTAATGGTGGGAACTCTAAGGAGACTGCCGGTGACAAACCGGAGGAAGGTGGGGACGACGTCAAGTCATCATGGCCCTTACGACCTGGGCTACACACGTGCTACAATGGGCAGTACAAACGGTCGCCAAGCCGCGAGGTGGAGCTAATCCGATAAAACTGCTCGTAGTCCGGATTGGAGTCTGCAACTCGACTCCATGAAGTCGGAATCGCTAGTAATCGTGAATCAGAATGTCACGGTGAATACGTTCCCGGGCCTTGTACACACCGCCCGTCACACCATGGGAGTGGGCTGCAAAAGAAGTGGGTAGTCTAACCTTCGGGAGGACGCTCACCACTTTGTGGTTCATGACTGGGGTGAAGTCGTAACAAGGTAGCCCTAGGGGAACCTGGGGCTGGATCACCTCCTTAAAAAGTGCGCAAGCATTGTTCTTTAAGTACCTACACGAATTACTTGATCAAATTGGTTGATGTAGTGATACCCAGATAGGGTCTACTGGCCGGGGTATGTTTTAGGCCTGTAGCTCAGCTGGTTAGAGCGCACCCCTGATAAGGGTGAGGTCGGCAGTTCAAGTCTGCCCAGGCCTACCAAATTTGCGTTTCTCTTCGTTGAATGTCCGCTTGCGTATTGTTAATACGCGGCGCGAACCTTCGCCTCGATAAGCACAAATTACACACTTATCCCTAGCGACTATTGACTAGTTACTAGAGACTTAGATGGGGCTATAGCTCAGCTGGGAGAGCGCCTGGTTTGCATCCAGGAGGTCTGCGGTTCGATCCCGCATAGCTCCACCATTTTAAATGGTGCACACACTACATTAAGAGATTAGAAAAAAGTGTTCTTTAACAAGAATATTTGTTTCTGGTTTTTACAACCTGATGTTCTTTAACAAGATAAATAAGCTGATAACGATGATTATTGTCCTAGTCGACAATAGTCATCACGAATGGGCGCTGTTTGTTGTGATGACAAATAGCGACTTGTTCAACACTGAATTCTCAAGTGTAAAATTTATATCTACGATCCGGCGATCGTAGTCATACCAAGTGAAGTCGTAATGGTGTGGCAAAGTTCTTGGCAATCACTTTTAAGTAAGTGCATGTAGTAACTGGCCGGTTGAAAGCGCGCTTCGGTATACAAAACGAAGTGAGCGGAAGGCCACTAGGCTGTTTAATTATATGGTCAAGCGACTAAGCGCACACGGTGGATGCCTTGGCAGTTAGAGGCGATGAAGGACGTTGGAGCCTGCGAAAAGCTCTGGTTAGGTGGCAACCAACCGTTATTACCCAGAGATGTCCGAATGGGGGAACCCAGCAGCATAAGCTGTTATCCCACACTGAATACATAGGTGTGTGGAAGCGAACCCGGGGAACTGAAACATCTAAGTACCCGGAGGAAAAGAAATCAAACGAGATTCCCCTAGTAGCGGCGAGCGAACGGGGATTAGCCGAGCAACTTTAGCTAGTGGAACAGTCTGGAAAGTCTGGCGATACAGGGTGATAGCCCCGTACACGAAAGCGATAGTTGACGCATTAAGTAGGTCGGGACACGTGATATCCTGATTGAAGATAGGGGGACCATCCTCTAAGGCTAAATACTACTAACTGACCGATAGTGAACCAGTACCGTGAGGGAAAGGCGAAAAGAACCCCGGAGAGGGGAGTGAAATAGNTCCTGAAACCGTGTGCGTACAAGCAGTGGGAGCAGACTTGTTCTGTGACTGCGTACCTTTTGTATAATGGGTCAGCGACTTAATGTCTGTAGCAAGCTTAACCGTATAGGGGAGGCGTAGGGAAACCGAGTCTTAATAGGGCGTCATAGTTGCAGGCATTAGACCCGAAACCCGGCGATCTACCCATGGCC